>CBDTWX010000160.1:0-10683 GCA_965364305.1 uncultured Thermoanaerobaculia bacterium | reverse complement strand
TCATCAGCACCGTCCCCAACGGGCCCAACGCGATCGAGGCCGGCGACATCGACGGAGATGGCGACATCGACCTTGCGGTGTCCTCCTTCTGGGACAAAACGGTGCAATGGTACGAGAACGCGCCCGGTGTTCTGGCCATTCCGGGATCCTTCGATGGGCACATCGCGCACCAATCGACAGTCAATCGCTTTCCAGAGGCCCTGACTCTGTCCGACGTCAACGACGACGGGGATGTGGATATGGTCGTGGCTTTCGACGACTGGGTCACCCATCACGACGATATGGTCTCCTGGTTTGAAAACGATGGAATGGCGATTCCCGGTTTCACGGTCCGGGTCGTATCATGGATCGCCGAGGGGCCTGTTTCCGTAGCGACCGCCGACATCGACGACGATGGGGCCGTGGACGTTGTTTCGGGCTCCTTGTTCGACGACGCGGTCTACTGGCATGGGAACAGCGGCGGGATCTCACCATCATTTACAACCCACACGATCTCCTCTCTCGGTACCGACCCGATGTCGGTGTGGCCGGCTGACCTCGCCAACAACGGCGTCATCGATGTCGCCGTCGGCTATCGCGGCGATGACACAATGACCTGGTTCTGGAATGACGGCGCCGATCCGACGCCAGATTTCTCCTCGATCGAAATTTCGTACGAGGTCGATGGACCGCGCAGCGTGACTGCAGCGGACATCGATCGCGACGGTCTGCTCGACCTGGTCTGCGCGTCCGAATCCGGCGACACCGTGAGCTGGCTGCGCAACGATGGCGTCTCGATGTGGGCCTCGCACATCATCCACGAGTCCTCCTTTGGCGTGTCGTGGGTGCGAACCGTAGACCTCGATCGAGATGGCGACGTTGACGTACTCGGCGCCAACACAGGTTTAAATTATGCGACGTGGTACGAAAATCGCGGCGGGACGATTCCCACCTGGCGGGCAACCGCTCTTCCCGGCTACCAGCTCGAGGAACCACGGGCCCTCGTCCCTGCGGATCTCGACCGCGACGGCGACCTTGATATCGCCGTCGCCTGGTACGGCAGCGATACCGTCTCCTGGTGCGAGAACCGCGGCGGTCAATACACCTTCGCCTTCTCGAGGACGGGTCCCGCTTCTCTAGCCGACGGCACCGAGGACGACGTGCTTCGAATTACTCTCTACCACGATGGTCGTGACGGCGACACCGCCATCGAATGGGCAAAAATCGCATTGAGCTTTGTAGGCTACCTGGGCGTGCCGCTGACCATACCCGAGTTCGACTCGATCTTCGACCACGTCCGGATCTACGAAGACACCAACGGCTCCGGAGTCTTCGAGCCTTCGATGGACACGTACGTCCTTTCCGAGACCTCGCCGGTTCTGAGCAACGGTGTGTGGTCAGTTTCTCTCCAGGATGGCGCCGACCACTGGAGCGTCGGCGCCACCTCAGAAAAGAGCTTCTTTGTCGTCGTCAAGCTGGAGCCCGATGCATCATCACAGGCAATTCCCAGCTTTCGTGTGGCCCATCTTATCGATCCGAATGGCGGCACCCCCACGAGTCGGGTCGAGGACAGGCTCCATGACATCGAGCTCGATATCACCCGCTGGTCGGGAAACCACGCCTCATCAACTGTCTCGATCACGTCGAGCGAGCTCTTCGCCGACGATTTCGAAACCGCCACCGTCGAGAGATGGTCCTCATCGGTTGGAGCATCACCGTAGGATGAACCCGTGCCTTCGAATAGACCGAGGCGAGCAAACACCGCGAATTGCGGCAATTCTCCGGCCGAGCCAGAAAGACAGTGAAATATGCGGGCCAGAGTGCCCACGAGAAACAGGCCGGTGTTGTGAAGTCGTGATCGGCGGCACCCATGCAGATGTGATGAGAGAAGAAAGGGGAAAAATAGGAATATTTCACCATTTTTTTAAGACGTCGATTTCATAAATTTTCGTGATTTCGGATATGATTCAAAAAAAGTTCCAAAGAAAAGGAGAAAGTGATGGACAAAAAATCAGGAAATATGACCAGTCGAAGAAATTTCTTAAAAGATGCAACAAAAACCACTGTCGTGGTTGCAGGGTGTCTTAAAATTGGACTGAGAGACGCTATAGCAGAAGCTATGACGACCGGAAAACCAGTTGCCACGGAGAAAAACCTCAATGCATTCGTTGAAGAGGCTACCAATACTAAAGGCAGCTACGCAAGAATCGTACAAGAGGCTTCTACAGATCTCAGAAGTTTCATGATGAATAACTTCACATTTACTCCAGAGTATGCGAAGAATTTCAAGGCAATTCCGGATCATGAGATTGAAAAGGTCCAAAAAGTTATTGCGCAGTCAATTGAAGAAAATAGTATCGTAAAGGTTTGGTATGTAGAAGAGGGTAAATCTGTGAAAGGCGCGACATTCAAAGCCTGCCTCAAAGTCGGATGGGGCGAGATATGTTTTTCTTATACTACGGTCTCAAAAGAACTGTAGGGAACTGATTGAAAACACCACGCCACGGGTACGTTGCTCGATGAGGACGAAATGGCGAGTGTGCAGTGGAGAGACCTGTGGCCCGCTCGCGATACCCTCGATGCAACCCGGTGAACGGACACCGGATGGGTGCCCCCTAGCCCGGACTATTCACCAATCTTCGGCTGCAAGGCCCGATGCACCGCACCCAGCGCCGTTTTCTCGCCTCGGGGTGCTCGACGTACTGTCACGTACGCCTCCGCGCCCCTCGGGTCGAAAACGACCCTGGGCACGTCACCTCGAACCTTTCGCTTCGAACGCTGGTGAATAGTCCGGGCTAGGGGGATTCTGGGAGACCACTCCAGGTTTCTCGACTCGCCGGGTCCGTCCATTTTTCAGGGCGCAACCGAAGCGCTCAATCGGCGGCGGAAGAAGGATCAGGAGAGCCGCAGTTCGCGGCACCACCGATCCGTACCGAGGCGCTAATGATTCACGATCTCGAACGAAAACACGATTAAGATAGTCGTGTGATAACCGCGACACCTTGAAAACTTGAAACCTGAATCGGCAACTGCTGGAGAATCAATATGGTGAAACCACCCTCGGCTGGCACGACGGATCGTGTGACACGCCTATTGGCAGCAGTCTGCATCGCGATGGGAACGTCGGCCGGACCTGGTGCCGCCCAGCAGGGTCAGCTCGACACCTCGTTCGGCAGCTCCGGGAAGCTGGTCATCCCGTTCGACCTGTTAAGCGACGGGTTGGACAGAGCTTATGACGTCGCGGTGCAGCCAGACGGCATGATCGTGGCCGTCGGTGCCGCCGAAAAGCTCGGTGGCACCGCGTTTGCGGTCGTACGGTTCGGGCCGGAGGGTAGCCTTGATCCGACATTCGGTCTCGGGGGGAGGGCGACCGTATCCTTCGGTTTCGGGAATCCGCAGGTCGATTTCGCCACCGCGGTGGCTCTCCATCCGGATGGCACCATTTACCTGGCGGGCCCGGTGACCGGCGCCGTCGGTGACATGGAAGTTGGAGTCGCGCGCCTCGACTCCTCCGGCTTCCTCGACACCGGCTTTGGCGTGGGCGGAAAGGCCGTCGTACCGTTCGACTTGGGCGAGATTAGCGGCGACCTGGTCTGGGATATGGCGTTGCAGGAGGACGGCAAGGTCCTGGTGGCGGGTGAGGTGTACGGTCTGGTGGCAAACGTCGATTTCGGCGTGGCGAGGTTGACGTCTTCCGGCGACCCGGATCTCGGCTTCGGGTCCAACGGACTTCGGGTCGTCTTTTTCGACGAAGGCGGGTCGAACGGAGACTTCGCACGGGCCGTCGCCGTCCAGGCGGATGGCAAGATCATCCTAGCCGGAACGGTGGAGGTCGGTGCCGGCACGGCTGACATCGGCGTGGTGCGTCTAAACGGCAACAGTACGAACGACAACACATTCGGGACATTGGGCAAGGTCCTGATCGCGTTCGATGGTGGAGGCGGAAACGTCGACATCGGAACGGACGTGGCGCTGCAGGAGGACGGCAAGATCGTCGTCGTGGGTGCCGCGGAGGCGGCGGACTCGTGGACGGACTTCGCTATCGCCCGGATCAACACCGATGGAACTTTGGACGCCACCTTTGATAGCGACGGGAAAAACACGGTCGCCTTCGATCTCGGTGGTGACGAGGAGGATTGGGCGTACGCGGTGGCGCTCAACCCTGACGGCAAAATCGTGGTTGGCGGGCAGGTGAACGGACCCAACGGCGACCGGGATTTCGGTCTCGCGCGTTTCGATGCGAACGGTGCGCTCGACCCGACGTTTGGCTCAGCGGGAAAGACGACAGTCGCCTTTGACCTGGGGTCGGGCGCCTTCGACGATCTCTACGGGCTTGCCGTTCCGCCGTCGGGGGGGATCTACCTCGTGGGCGAAGTCAATGTTTCGCTCAATGATCAAGACTTCGGTGTCGCCAAGGTGACTGGTAGCGTCGTCTTTGGCGATGGTTTCGAATCCGGAGGCGTCGCCGCGTGGTCACGAACGGTCCCATAAAACAAAGGTGTCGCGCACCGCTGCCCAGATCATTCAACGGCCGGCGATAAACCACTCCATTGCACTGAATTCCTCAGGGGGGCTCATCCGCACCCGCATTTCCTGAATCGTGCACGCGACTTGCGTTGCGCCGAGCGTCCGAGAGGCGTTCGTCACAGATCGAGCCTGGCGGCGATGGCGGCATCGTCAAACCCCTGTCGCTTCGGGCTGGCCGCCACCTGACCTCCGGCTCCCTGCCGTGCCGGCACCACCGGTCCGGCGCAGAGGATGGCGACGTCTTCTCCGAACTCTTTGCTGATCGCAGCATCGGAAGCCAGCACCTTGCCTCCGGGCTGCCAGATACCCATACTGTTTCGCTCCAACAGATAGACCGCGCCCGCCTTGGCCCCGCCGTTGGAATCCCTTTTGGCGCCGACCACGATCAGATTCATCGTCTCGTCAACGGTGACCGAGATTCCATTTCTTTCCAAAAACTTCGAGGTGCTCAATCGTGAAGCGCCGCCTGAATGATCTCCTGGTTTTTCGAACAGCCCATGACCCCGGCCATCTCCACCGCCGTCATGCTGCCTCGGGTGGCCGCCGTCGGGTCGGCGCCGGAGTCAACCAATGCTCGAACGAGCCGACTCGCCTCGCAGATTCCCGCCGCATGGAACAGCGGCGTCGCGTTGTTCGAGTCGGCGATGTTGACATCCGCGCCGGCTTCGACAAGGAACAGTGCGAGGTCGGCGTGGCGATACATGATGGCCGACACAAGCGCGGTTCGCCCGTCGTCAACGGCAAAGTCGATTGGAAAGCCGGCCGCCAAAAAGAGCTTGACCGCCTCGGTGCTGCCCTGGACCGCGGCCATCACCATGAATTCGCCGCTCGGATTCGGATAGCCGAGCTGCTGCAGCTGCAGAATCGCCTCGTCGGCGGTCACACCGAGCTCCGATGCGATGATCGTACCGGGTGTTTCGACCAGCACCTGGACATCGACCTTGGCCCCCGGAGTCGGTGGATTCTCATCACCGTCGGGCGGAGCGATGCCGGCGCGCTCGTCCGGTAGCGGTTCGACCGACGGCAACTGGTACGAAACCTGGATCGTGACCCAGTCCTCGACCGCATCGACCTGGATCTCGGCGACCTCGCCCCAGAACGTCTTGGTCTCGGTGACCACACCGTCGGCCATGCTGATCTTCGATGACGGATACGCTTTCAGCTGTCGCCCCGCCTCATCATAGGCGCGGAACGGCGCGATGCCTGTGAACGAGGCCGCCTCCAGGGCCTCGTCATCGCCGCGGGTGCGCCAGAGCACGAAGGGCCCGTCGAAGGTCACATCCAGCCCCTCGGCAAGCTTCCCGCCTTTGCGGGCGGAGATCGTGCGAACGCTCAACGGATATCGGACCGCGACCGAACCGACCGCACGCGCGAAGTCGACCGTCGCCTCTCCTTCGACCGGCGCGAAACGCAGCTCGTCGTGATGCGTCGTGTGGTCGTAAAGGCCACGCTCTGGCTCGTACGGCACCTCCGCCCCGCTCGCGTCGAAGAGCGTGAGGTCGCCGAAGTCCACCACCGCGTAAACACTGTTGTCGGCGCTCGGCAGGACGAGGTGGATCTCGGGGGTGTTGAAGCCGAACCAGGCGTAGTTACGGCCCGAGACCATGGTGATCTGCTTGACGACCTGCTCCGCCGTGAGCCTGACGAACTCCGGTTCCTCGGCCTCCTCGTCATACGTGGGGTTGGCGAGCAGCTCTTCACGCTCTTGAGCGGGAGCAAGGGATGTGATGGCAAACGGGAGCAGGACCATCGCCCAGAAAAAAATCGATCTCATGGCCAACCTCCATTGATCGAATCCAGCGTACCAGCTCGTGTCGCTGTTTCTACCTATCACTCTTTTGAACGGTTGAAAGCCTCGATCCGAAAACCTGGGTCATATTCCAGCGTGCAGACTACGCCCAGCGAATGACAACCTTGCCGAACTGTTCGCTCGCCTGGAGCCGTCGATAGGCCTCCGCCGCCCGGCTGGCGGGGAAGACCTGGTCGATCACGGGTTTCAGTTTTCCGGCGCGGAAGAGGGCCGTGACCTCTCGAAACTCGTCCATGCTCCCCATGCTCGAGCCGAGGATGCTCAGCTGCTTCCAGAAGATGTCGCCAAGAAGGGTCTCCCCGTCGCCGCCCGTGGTCGCTCCGCAGGTGGTCAAGGTGCCGCCATGGGCCAGCGAACGAATGCATTTCGGGTGGAGGACCTTGCCCACGGAGTCGACGCACAGATCGACACCGCGCCCTCCGGTGTGCTCACGGACCTCGTCCGACCAATCCTGTCCTGTGTCGAGGATGCCGTGATTGGCGCCGAGCTCGCCCGCCTTTTCCAGTTTCCACTGATGGCGACTGGTGACGATGACCTCGGCGCCGATGTGGAGGGCGATCTCGAGCGACGCCAACGCCACACCGCCACCGATACCGGTCAGCAGGACGGTCTCGTCCGGTTTGAGAGCGGCGCGGCTCGAGATCATCCGCCAGGCGGTGAGAAAGGTCAGGCTGAAGGCGGCCGCCTGCACAGGGTCGGCATCACCCACCTCGAGCGCATTGTCCGCCGGGACGACAAACTTCTCGGCCATGCTGCCCAGCGTGTCCGAACCGACAAGGCCGATCTCCGGCGGTCGCGAGGGGCGAACGCCGGGCACGCTGGGATCCTCCGCCGGAAGGGCGGCGTTGAAGACAATGCGCTTGCCCAGCCAGGCCTCGTCAACACCGTCGCCGATCGACTCGACCCTGCCGCACCCGTCGGAACCCGTAATGTGGGGAAAATTCGTCCATTCGCTCCGAGCGGTCCATAGATCCACGTGATTCAGGGCCGAGGCCTCGGTGCGGACGAGTAGCTCGCCCGTGCCGGGCACCGGTTCAGGCCAATCCGTTCTCAGATCAACGTTGGCCGCGACATCGTTTCCCGACTGTCTGACAGCGGCGGCTTTCATGGAGCGTCCAGTGGGGGCGGCCGCGTTGGCCGCGCCGCTCTCGGTCAATGCCATTGCCAGCGTGCCGCCGGTCGCCTTGATCATGGTGCGGCGGGACATCTTGGAGCTCATGATTCCTCCCATACAACACGTGGAATCCTGTCGCGTGCCCTCATGGCGTCTCTCGTGACCACAGACACGTCCTACGGGCATTGAGCCAGGATTTCGTTGGGTTTTCAGATCGGCTGCGCCCGAAGTTGCAACATTCACCGAGGGTCAGCAAGCTCTGCCGAGCGATGAGCCTGGATTTTCCTCGTTTCGCCAGGGCCTCGATTCCGTGGCAGTCGCCTCTATTCGCGAGGTCCGAAGACCTGCCTATCGAGAGAAAACCGGCCCGGACCGATGGCAATCAGGAGCACCGCAATACAGAAGTAGAGCACTGCAAGTTCATACGACGGACCACCGCTCGAAACGAACGGATCACCGCGCATGAAGGCGTGCATTGCAGCGGCCACCACCATGGTCGACGCAATCCCCAATGACGCCAGGGGCGTCAACAATCCGAGGATCCACGCCAGCCCGCCGCCGAACTCGGAGATCGCGGCCAGCGCCTGGAAAAAACCCGGGGCAAACGCGTCGGGTCCCATCCAACCGAACGGATTCTGGATCTTGCCCCAGCCGTGGAACATGAAAGCCAACCCTGCGACAAAACGCAGCAACAACAGCGAAAAATCACCAAAAGTCGAATTACCAGGCACCGTCAGAAATTTTCTGAAGTCCATCACTCCCCCTTCGCATCTCTCAACAATAATTCCGTAGACAGTAACAGAGGGCCTCTCGAGTTTGTTCCGTTTTTGAGGGCGCCGGGCCGGAACCCTCGAGAACGTACCGAGTGCTCACTCATGATGATCCCGAACGATCCGGGCGTGCTCGCTGCAGCGCCTGGTCCGAGGTCGTGCCGCCGAAACCACTGTTTTGGAATAGAGCCTCTTCCCTTGAGGTTTCCCCGATCACGTTATGGTGACGTCAGAATCTCTGGCGAACGACCAAACAGTGTTTACGAAATGCGGCAGAACCTGTCGAGTGGAAGAGAGCGACAGCGGCGAGGACCCTCACGGTATGGGTCAAGGAGACGCACGATGACCAAAACGACGAAGTCAAAACTACTCTTCCTCACGGCGGCGGGGATCTCGTTTCTGTTTTCAGTGGCTCTCTGGTTCGGAGGTCAGAGACAGGAAGGGCTCTTTGTCGGCCTGTGGGTCCCATCAATCCTGTCATTCGGCGCGCTGCTCTTTTCGGGCCGAGACCGGGCAGGCGAATGACCACCCTCGCTATCTTCGTACTGGGTTTTTTCGTCACCACGATTGTCGTGGTGGCCGCTGCCCTGGTCGGCCTCAGCGAAGCGGGCGATCCCACCCACAGCCGGCTCAGCGATCTCTCGGCGCTCGAACTGGCTCTTGTGGACCGGGAGAGCGAAGCAATAACGGAGTGGCGACAAAACCCAACCGGCCGAGCCCGCCTGACCGTGCTCACGCGACCCTAGGGGTCGCGGGTCCCGCCTCGCGAGAAACCGTGACGATTCCGAGATAGCCGTCAACCGTCAGCTGGTCACCAGTCACAATCTGCGTCGTCGCTTCGGGGATGCCGGTGACACACGGCAGGCCGTACTCGCGCGCGATGATCGCTCCGTGGATAAGCATCCCGCCGCGCCGCTCGATGACCGCGCTCGCCATCGGAACGACAAAGGTCATGTTGGGATCGACGGCGTCGCACACCAAAACCTCTCCGGCGCGGAACCGGAACAGATCATCGACGTTGTCGACGACGCGGGCTGCGGCCGTCGCGACCCCCGGTCCGGCGGGCTGTCCGACGAGCTGACGCGGCATGGCTCGAAATCCCCGCTCGACCTTGATCTGCTTCGCAGGCGCCTTGGCCTCCACCACCAGATTGGGATGACGCAAGCCCTTCACCACATCCTGTAGATCCGTCAACCTCTGATCGCCGCCGCGATTCTGATGAAGCCGAGATCGACCTTCCTCCACGGCATCGAGCACCAGGCTCTCGAATCGACCCAGGAAGATGTTGTCATCGTCGCGTAGCCGATAGCTGATCCTGCCGAGCTCGAGCAGCTCGGCCGCCAGTTCGCGGCGGTCCGCATCGACATTGGTAAGAAAGGTCTCCGTGAGCTCTTCCACATCGTCCGAGGTGGCGGCTTCGACCGCCGGCGCCTCGGCCAGGGAGAGCAGCAGGCGAACCAGTCGATCACGCTCACCAAAACACTGCTGATCAGCAAAAACGGCGTCGCCGAATGCGCGGTGAAAGGCCTCGACCTGCTCCTCGAAGAAGCCGTCGCCCTCTTCTCCGGCCTCGAGCCTGCGGCGCAGCTCCGGATCGTCGCGAATCAGCGATGCCAGACGGGCGAGCTCGCGGTTCCGGCGAACGCTCATCATCGGTGTCGCAGCGAGGAGATTCATGAACTCGTAGGGATCCTCGGGTCGGACGGTCTCGTTGAAGAACTGGCCGAACAGGCGGATGCCATGCGCGAGGGGGATGAACTCTTTCCAGTAGATATCCACCCAGCGGTCGTGCGCCGCGAGGCGGACCTCGATAACGCGAGCGAGCTCTTCATCATCGAGTGAGCGTAGGTCACGCCGCGCGAGCTCGATCGCCTCGCCTTCCATCTTCGGCAGGAGCTCCCGCTCGACCCGGTCGCGCACACCGCGCAGATTGTCCAGGCTGCGCGTCAGGCTGAGATACCATGCCCGTTGGTCGCCCTCTTGCGCCGGCGAGGTGGTGATGGCGCGCGACTGCAACAGCACCAGCCGGTCGCCGGCCGTGGTCCATTCGATGTCCTGTGGCGAACCGAAGACGGCCCCTGACGCGGTCACGGCCTCGAAGACCTCGCGCAGGCCCGCTGCGTCTAACGGCGGTGTCTCGGCGAGGTCGGGCGGCACATCCTCGACGAGGGTGCCCGCGTCCGCGACCACCAGGCGGCGCCTCTCAGTCGGCGGAACATGATCCACGACGCGGCCGCCGCTGCGGGCGAGTGCCCAACGGTCGGGTTCGATCGTTCCGTCGACCAGACCCTGGTTCAATCCATACACCGCTTCGACTGCGATCAGCTCGCGGTCGGTCGGGTGCACGCCGAAGGCGATGCCGGACGCTCGCCCCTCCACCAGCTCCTGGATGACCACCGCCATTGCGCTCGTGTCGACGTCGATACCCAGCTCACGGCGATAGATCAAGGCGCGATCGGTCCACAGGGAAGCCCACACGCCAC
>CBDTWX010000159.1:0-10776 GCA_965364305.1 uncultured Thermoanaerobaculia bacterium | reverse complement strand
ATGGTGTCCAACAGCGGCAGAGACAACGACAGATGACCGCGGCAGCAACAGCATCCAGGAGCAGTTGTCAGCGGCAGCAATCAGCGGCAGGATGCAGAGACAGACGTCAGCGCCAGCGAACAGCGACAGTGATCAGCGACAACCCCCACCCACCCGCGGAGTCACCGCAGATCACGCAGATGGACGCAGATACCATCACCATCATGCCTCAGGATGGAGCAGTCGCCAGGTCATGCCGCGGTCTCCATCGGCCGCTGCCGGTGAACCCTGCCGCTGTCTCCTGTTGCTGATCCTGATTGCTGCCCCTGTCTCGACCTCACATCATCCCGGATGAGCTAAAAAGTCGTTGCTCCTGCGGTCGGCGTATCATGAACCTCCTGGAGGAACTGACGATGAAAACGACGCGCTTCTTAGCTCTTACTTCGGTCGTTTTTTTCCTGCTCGCGGCGCGTGGCGGAGCGGTTTGGGCCGTCGATCCGACAGCGGCCGAAATCGACGCCGTCTTCGCTGACTACGACCACACCACTTCTCCGGGATGCTCTCTGGGCGTCGTCCGCGAGGGTGAGTTGGTCTACACACGGGGCTATGGCATGGCCAATCTGGAGTACGGCATCGCCCTCTCACCGCAGTCCGTGTTTCGCACGGGGTCGGTCGGCAAGCAGTTCACCGCCATGGCGATCGCCGTTCTGGATCAGGAGGGGAAGCTCTCGGTCGACGACCCCTTGAGCACGCACTTCCCGGAGTTTCCGAAATGGGCCGACGACATCACGATCCGCCAGCTCGTACACCACACCAGTGGGATTCGCGACTATCTGACCCTGGCCTGGCTGGCCGGCAAGGGGGACGAGGACCACTATAGTGATGAGTACGTGCTCGACCTTCTCGCCCGACAGCAAAACCTGAACTTCGAGCCCGGTGCTGAACACCTTTACAGCAACTCCGGGTATCTGCTGCTCGCCCACACCGTCAAGCGGGTCACCGGAACCTCGCTGCGGGAGTGGGCGGCTGAAAACCTGTTCGGCCGCCTGGGGATGAAGAACTCGCATTTCCACGATGATCACACCCGTATCGTTCCGTATCGTGCGGACGGGTATGCACCTTCGGAAGACGGGTTCTCGATCAGCATGACCACCCTCGACATGGTCGGGGACGGGGGCGTCTACACCACCGTGGAGGACTTCCTCCTCTGGGATCGGAACTTTTACGACAACAAGCTCGGGACGGGAGGGGACGAGCTGATCCGGCTGGTCACCACGCCGGGACAGCTCAACGGCGATGAGGACATGACCTACGCCTTTGGTTTGGACTCGTTGAAGTACCGCGGCTTGCGGATGATCGCCCACGGCGGTTCCTTTGTGGGATTTCGCGCCGACACGATCCGCTTTCCCGAGCAGCGGCTCTCGGTGGTCGTTTATTGCAACCGGGCCGACGCCAACCCGGGTCAGCGATCGAGGAAGGTCGCGGAGCTCTATTTGTCCGATGTGATGGATCCCGAAAAGGGTGTGGCGGCGAGGTTGCCTGAGGAGTTTGAAAGGGCCAAGGTGCCGGCCGCGCACCTGGAGTCTTTAGCCGGTCAATACTGGGACGAGGAGCGACGGTCGACCCAGGAGGTCGCTTGGAGAGACGGCAAGCTCGAGCTCGTCGTTTCTGAAGAGGATCGTTTCGAGATGATACCGCTCGCCGCCGATCGATTTGCGGTCCTGAGCCCGTGGTTCGGCGCCGAGTTGACTTTCAAAAAGGTTGACAACGGCAAGGTGCAGATGTCGTTTCTGATCGATGGCGCCGACGAACCGCGAGTCCTCGAGAGCTACGATCCTCGGGACCCCACTCGCCAGGAACTCAAAGCCTATGTCGGAACCTACTTCAGTGAGGAGCTCGGGGTGGCGTACGCCCTGGATGTCGAAGACGGTACCCTGGCCTTCAGGATGGTGCGCCACGAGGCCCACGAGCTCGAACCCGTTTTTGGCGAGATTTTCGCCAACAGCGACTATGGGACGTTCGAGTTCCAGCGTGGGTCCGACGGCGCTGTCACCGGGTTCGTGCTCGACGCCGGCCGCGTGCGCAACCTCGAGTTCGAGCGCCGGTAGATCCGAGGCGAATTCGGAATTCGGAATTCGGAATTCGGAATTCCCACCCGCCCGCATACAAGAGGGAGGGTTCGGTGTCGCCTCGCAACTGTCGCTTTGTGGGTCCTCCAGGTCCTGCACGTGAGTGGGCAGGAAAGGGACAGGGACAGCGGCAGAACGCAGAGACAGTGGTCAGCGACCGGAAACAGCGGGCGTTGCGCCAGATCATTCCGAACAGAGACGCGTTGCGTCTTTGGAGGAATCTGTGTGGAGCGAAGAAAGACGCCAGCAGGACGCTCGTTCCGCGGTTGATCTGACTGCCCATAGATTCCTCCGAGGACGCGTCGCATCCTCGTTCGGAATGACAAAAAGACGACCCGTTGGAAAGAAGCTGCAGTTCCATCCTCGCTGTCTGTCTCCTGAAGCATCGCGGGTCGGCTGCTGATCACTGTCCCTGTCGGCTGGCGCAGTCACCGTTCGCTGAAAACCGTCGCTGTCGACTGCCGCTCATCACTGCCGCTGACCTCTGTCGACGCTCCTGTGTCCGAACCCGAGGCGGATCTTGGTGAGGGTGGCGGATCGAGTATCGAGCTTCGAGGATCGAGCATCGTGTGGGTGGACGGGTCGTCGGACTCGGACGCGGAGAGCAGCGCTACCGCCGACCCATCTCGAGCTCGCGCAACCGGCGTTTGGACGGGCGATCGTCTTCGATCTTCCAGCGGCGGTGCATCCACAACCACTGGTCGGGGTGGTCGCGGACAAACCTCTCGAGCACCCGGTTGTAGCCCAGAGTGTTGAGATAGACCTCTTCCCGGTGGTTCTCGCCAGTGATCCACTCGAGCGGTGGATGAAATTGCATCACGTGGCGGCCGTCGGGTTTCCGGTATCCGACCGCCGGGATCACGGGGGCGCCACTCTGCCTGGCGACCAGCGCCAGGCTGCGGTGGGTGCCCGCTTCCTTGCCGAAGAACTCGACCGAAACCGCCTTGGCGCCGACCTTGTTGTGCTGGTCCATGATGAAGATGACGACGTCGTTGTGCTCCAGAGCGTCCAGGGTCTTGGTGAGGGCGTCCATCCGTCTGATGACCCTCAGACCCGCCCTGCGGAAGCGGCCGAAGACGGCCTGTTCCAAACCCAGCCCGAGTGACTTCCGAATCACGTGAAAATGGTTCTGATACTGCCTGAACTGCAGCATCGCGCCGACCGCCGAGAGCTCCCAGTTGCCGAAGTGGCCGGTCAGGATCAGAACCCCGTTGCCCTGGTCCGCCGCCTTCAAGGGGTGCTCGATGCCGATGACGTCGACCTTGGCAGCGATGCGTCTCTCCGAGCTCACCATCATCGCCAGGGTCTCGGCGACAGTCTTGGCGACATGGCTGTAAAAGCACCGCGCCAGCCGCCGCAACTCCTTCTCACCGAGCTGTTCCCCGAAGGCCTGGCGCATGTTCTCCATCACCACGCGCCGTCTCACTGGAAAGAAGGTGTAGAGCGCGGACCCGAGCCACGTCGGCTCGAGCGCCGAAATGTCCAGCTCCTCGACACGGGGTCTCGACGGCTTCTCCGCAGCGTCGGACGCGGGTAGCTCTTCAGTCATCGCTCGAGAGCACGATACACGAGTTGAGCCCCGCGAAGCCGCGGCTCACGACAATTCCGACCGAACAACTCGGGCGCTGCTCCGAGGCGCTGACCTTGACGCCCTCGCACTCCGGCGCCAGCTTCTCGAGGGTCGGGAGCCCAGGAACCCGGCCGTCCGCAAGGCACTTCAGCGTGAGGATGCTCTCGATCGCACCGCTGGCCGCGATCGTGTGCCCCAACGACCACTTGAAGCCTGTGACCGGGATCGCCGAGGCGCCGAAGACGTCGATGAACGCCTGGGCCTCGCTGGCGTCGGAGATCCTGGTGCCGTTGGCGTGGGCCGAGATCATCCCGATCTCGCCAGGGCTTTTCCCGCTGTCTTCGAGGGCGAGGCGGATGGCTCGGCTGACTCCTTCGCCGTCCTCGCGCACCGACAGCACGCCTCCGGCCTCGGAGACCACGGAGCAGCCAAGCACCTCGCCTCGAATCTTCGCGCCGCGGTTCTCGGCGTTGACCCGCTTTTCCAACACGAGGGCACCGGCCCCTTCGCCAAGCACCGTGCCGTCCCGGCTCCGGTCGAAGGGCTTCAATTCTCGGGAGCTCAGGAGCCCTACTGACGCGTAGTAGGGCAGGGCCTCGAGCTCCGATGCGGAGTCGTAGCCGACCACGATCGCGCGGTCGATCGCACCGTCCTTCAGGTATCGGCACGCCTCGGCGATGGCCTGCACGCCGCTGACGCCGTGCGCGGTGACGTTGGCGTTGGCACCTTTGAAGCCGTACTTGATGCCCGTGTAGGCAAGCACGTTGTTGGGCAAAGTCCGCAGCAGCCACATCGGGTGGACATCGTCCATCGCGGCGAGGCCAAACTTCCTGGAGTCGCCCACGGCATTCGACAGCGGCGCGAGGTAGTCGTGCTGACAGCGGTACTTGTTGGCCGGCGAGCCGACAAACACCCCGGTTCGATCGTTGAACGACACCGGATCGGCGAGCTCGTTCCGGTAGGGGATGAGTCCGCTGTGGTCGACGGCCTGGGCGACCGCGTTCAGCCCGATCACGTCCTGACGTGTGATGAACTTGAGGAGCTTGCGGTCCGAAACCAGCTCCCGCGGGTTGTAATCCTTGATCTCGCCGGCGAGACGATAGGGCCACCCGGTGGTGTCCCAGGTTTCGGCCTCGCGAATCCCACTCTTGCCCCCAAGGACCGATTCCCAGGTTTCCGTGGTATCGGCGCCGGAGGCCGTGAGGCAGCCGAATCCCGTGACGACGACTGCGTTGCTCACCCTGCACCGCCCCGTGATTCGGTGCGTCGCGGACTGCGAAAGACCAGACTGCTGTTCGAACCACCGAAACCGAATGAGTTGGACAGGGCCACGTCGATCGGCATCGACCGGCACCCTTCCGAGACATAGTCCAGATCGCACTCCGGGTCGGGTGTCTCGAGGTTGATGGTCGCCGGGGCCGAGGAGTGCTCGATCGCCAACGCGCAGACGATGCCCTCGACGGCGCCTGCAGCGGCGATCAGATGTCCCATCTGGCTTTTTGTCGAGCTGACGGCGAGGTCGTAGGCCTTTGCTCCGAACACCGCCTTGATGGCGTTGGTCTCGCTGAGATCGTTCATCGGCGTGGATGTGCCGTGGGCATTGAGGTAGTCGATGGCGTCGACGGGTTCTCCGGCGTCCTCCAGGGCGCCGCGGATCGCCTGAATCGGACCGTCTCCCGATGGGGGAGAGTCCGTGATCCTGTACGAGCTCAGGGAGTTCCCCTCGCCGGCGAGTTCGGCGTAGATCCTCGCCCCCCGTTCTCTGGCCGTGTGCCAATCCTCGAGGACCATGAAACCGGCCCCCTCCCCGAGAACGAATCCGTTGCGGGTGAGATCGAACGGGCGGCTGGCCGAGGTCGGGCGATCGTTGTCCGTCGAGACCGCGCCGAGCAGACAGAAACCGGCAAGCCCGATCGGATTGATCATCGTGTCGTAACCACCCGCCAGCACAAAGTCCGCCTGTCCACTCCGGACAACCCGCATCGCCAGGCCGAGAGCCTGTCCACCCGAAGCGCAGGCGGTGTGCAAATTGGCTGAATAGCCGCGGATTCCGTAGCGCTTGTGGAGCAGTGCCTGGCCGGCTACCGCCTGATGACGGGCGAACTCGGGAGAGGATAGGAACCTTTCTCCCTCCGCACCGAGGCGGGCCAAATCGATCTCCCCATCCGCGGCATACTCGCGCTGGAATCGTTCGAGGAACTCGAACTCGACGGTCATCATCCCACTGCCGGACACGAGGCCCCAGCGCTCGGAGGTCGCCGGGGTGGGCCGGACACCCGCGTCCGTCACCGCTTCCTCGGCGGCAGCCAGGGCGAAGCGAGAGAACGCAGTGGCGTACTTGAGTGACTTCCGATCCTCGACGATTTCTTCCACCGGCAGGTTTCTGACCTCCGCGGCGATGCGGGTCGGAAATCCCGAGGCATCGAAATGGGAGATTCCTCGCACCCCGGATTCACCAATTAGGATGGCCTTCCACGTCGACTCGACGTCGTTGCCCAGCGGCGTCACCATTCCGATGCCGGTGACGGCGACCGATCGCGGCGCAGTCATCGGCATTCCCCGGGGACCGCCGAGAAGGTCGCGTCACCGACGCAGACGCGGACGCCGTCCAGCTCACAGCGGAACTTCAGCAGGGCCTCTTCGGCGTCGCGTCGAGCCACGCGAATGGTCACCGCGAGCGAGCTTCCGGGCTCGACGAAACGTTTCATCTTCACCCTCCGGACTCCGGTCGGGACATATCGAGGTTCTCCTTCGTCGACCAGATTCTGGCCGAGCTGAAGCAGTGATTCCAGGAGTAGCGACAGGGGCAGGACCGGCTTTCTGGGGAAGTGATCGGCGAGATAGGCCTCGTCTTGGCCGAGGGTGCGGATGGCAGTGGCCTGAATTCCGGGTTCGAAGGAGAGGACTTCGTCGAATGACGTGTCGTACGGCACGGTGGCTTCACTGCCGGCAATTGGAATCTCACTTGGAGCTTCAGGGCGCTGGATCCGTACGAGACGCTGCCGCAGCTCGTCCGGGTCGTTGAACTGCTCGATCGGGAGCATGGGTCCAAGCGCGTCCTCGAGCCTCAGCACCGTCTCCCCATCGACCGTCGCGGCGGCGTGATAGATGACCGACTCGTCGGTCTCGGAGTCGATCGTGGTGTCGAGCACGATGGTGTCCCCCACGGCGGCCTCACCGATGATGGCGACCTCGCCGACGATCCCAGCCACCGGACGCAGGGTGAAATCGTTGGCGGCCATGACGCTCCACGCGGCGAGCTGGCCCAGCGCCTCGCCGATGATGCACGAAAGCAAGGCCGGCGCACCGCCGACGGTCGCCCGCACAAAGGTGTCACCGGAAGTGACGCGCTTGACCCCGAGGGCGTGGCGCCCGGGATCGAGCTCGAGGATCTGGTCGACGAAATGGAACACCGCTTGTCAATCGGCGGCGGCTTGCCCGGTTCCCTCGAGCTCGCGGACCACGATCTTGCAGAAGGTCTCCGGGGTGAACAGGGTTGGAATGAGGTTGACCGGCATGTTCGGGGTGAAGCGATCGTCGGGGACCTCGGAGAGATACTCTTTCAGCCGTTGGAGCCCCTTGTCCGTGATGCGTCCGTGATCTTCGAACTCGTTTTCGGCGACTCCTCGCCGCGCCTCCTGCTCGATCATGCCGCGGGGGATCTTGATCTTGAACTCGCGTTCGAGCTGGTAGACGAGGTCGAGAAAATCGATCGACTCCGCGCCGTAGTCGTCGACCAGACTCCCATCGCGTTCGATCTCCGATTCATCGAAGGCCAACACGTCGGCGATGATTTCTCGAACCTTGGGATAGATGCTGTCGGTGTCCATTTTCTCCTCTTTCGACGACCGGGTCACGCCATCTTGAACCCGCCGTCAATGTGAATGATTTCTCCGTTGATGTACTCCCCATAGCGGGAGGCGAGGAAACACACCATGGAGGCGACCTCGGCCGGGGTCCCGTACCGTCCAAGAAGTATACGGTCGAGAGCCTGGTCTCCGGCAAGCTCCCGGAATGCGCGAGTCATTTCGGTGTCGATGAGGCCCGGAGCCACCGCGTTGACGCGGATCTTTCGCGGGGCGAGCTCGACCGCCAAAGCACGTGTGAAGGCGTTGATCGCGCCCTTGCTCGCGGCATAGTTGGTCTGGCCCTTGCCGCCCTTTTCACCGGCAACCGAGCTGATGTTGATGATCGTTCCGCCGCGCTGGCGCATCATCACCGGAGTCACCGCTGCGGTGATGCGAAGGACGCCGAGCACGTTGGTGGCAAGGACATCGTTGATCTCGGCCTCCGACAAGGCCGGGAGCAAGTTGTCCCGCATGACACCGGCGTTGTTGACGAGGATGTCGACACGGTCCGTCCGGTCGAGCACCGATTCCACGGCCCGACCGCAGTCCTCTGGGTTCCGCACATCCACCGGCAGAGCCGTCACACCGGATCCGGTGCCCCTGCACTCGGCCTGCAGGGCCTCGGCAGCCTCGTGGTTTTCGAGATAGAAGAACGTGACGTCTGCACCCTCGGAAGCCAGCATTCTCACGACTTCACGGCCGATCCCCCGGCTGCCGCCGGTGACGATGGCCGTCTTCCCGCCGATTCCCGAGTCTCTGAAGATCATCGACACCTCACCCGGTCACGGAGTAGCCCGCATCGACCACGATCGTCTGGCCGCGGATCGCTTCGGCTTCGGGCAGGCACAGCAAGTAGGCGACGTCGGCAACATCAGAAGCCGTCAGCTCCCTGCCGAGCTGGGATCTCGCCAGAGATTCTTCGAGGAGCTGTTCCCGGTTGGGAAAGTACTTGATGGCGTCGGTGTCGACGACTCCTGCTGAGATCGTGTTGACCGAGATGCCGGACGGCGCCAGCTCCATGCTCAGCGATCGGACAAGCGACTCCAGCGCCGCCTTGGATGCGCCGACAAAAGCGTAGTTGGGGATCGCGCGGTGGGCCCCCAGGCTCGAAAGCGCCAGCACGCGGGATCCTCGGCCCATGAGCGGCTTCGCCTCCTTCACGAGGTGGTTGAGAGCCAGGGCGTTGATCTCCATGCACCGGCGCCAGTGCTTGGTAGACATGTCCTGTGCCGGCCTCAGGACTCCGCTCGCCGCGTTGCTGACCAGAACATCGAGCCTGCCGAACCCCTCCCGAAATGCCTCGAGCATCTCCTTGACGGCCGGAAGGTCGGTGACATCGGCCTGGAACGCAAACGACCGAACGTTCAGGGCTTCGAGGTCCTTGACCAGAGCCTCCGCCTCGTCAGAGCTGCTGAAGTAGTTGACGCAGATACTGCACCCGGCGCGGGCCAGTCGGCGGCAGATCGCCGCGCCGATCCCTCGGGCACCTCCGGTGACCAGCGCAGTCTTGCCGTGAAGTAATCGGGACTCGGAAATCGAACCACTCTCCTTCCGCGGTCAGCCTACCACGGGTGCTCGATCAGTTGTTCGAGCCAATAGAGAAGGGTTGGCACGACGACCAGCAGACCCGCGATGGACAAACGATGCTGAAGTCTCGAGGTCGGTTCGCGAGAAGGCGGAGGCCTCCTCGTCACCTGCCGGTTACCGCTCAGGCAGCCGTGGTCACCGTAACTGACGGATGAGAATGCCCGTATATCCCGGTGATTCACCATCGGAAGGGAAGGTGGCACATGAGGAAGACCCGATTCATTCTCGTAGCTATTGGAATCACGATGTGGGCGCTGCCCTGTTTTGGCGTTTCGCCGGGCCTGACGGCTGAGGATGTCGGCGCGGTGACCGCTGCAAACCAGGCCTATGTGACCGCGTGGCTCGCCAACGACCCGGAGGCGGTCATGTCCACGCTCACGGACGATGCGGTGCTCATCCCGCATCATGGCGTCGAACCTGTCGCCGGTGTAAAGGCCATCAGGGAGTTCTGGTTTCCCCCCGGGAGCCCGCCCGCGAAGGTGACGCGCATGGTCAACTCAGTGTCCGAGGTCCAGGGAAGCGGTGACCTTGCGTTTGTTTGGGGCCGGAGCGAGCTTGAGTTCACGTACGAAGGTCAGACCTTTCGCAACGAGGGCAACTATCTGGCGGTCCTGAGGAAAGGCGAGGACGGACGGTGGCGTATCGCCAGGCGAATCTGGAATGACCCCGTCCCAGAGACGAATTGACGTGACACGCGGCGCGGGTCACAGTGTCTGATGAAGTAGGCTTTACCCCGAGATGACCGATCAGCAGGAGGGTTTCATGCGACGAATCTGCTTGTTTTTCACCGCCCTGGCGTGTGTCGTGTCGGCGTTTGCGGGAGATCGCGTTCCAGGTGAGCAGTGGATGAGCTATGCCGACCCTGCCGACGCTGGTTTCGACGCGGCCGGCCTCGAGGCTGCGCGCGAGATCTGGGAAGGCTTGCCATCGTCGGCCTTCCTGGTGATCTCGGACGGCGCGGTGGTCGCGGCGTGGGGCGAAGTCGACCGCCGCTTCATGTGCCACTCCGTTCGCAAGAGCTTCATGTCGGCGTTGTACGGAATCTACTGGGATCGCGGAGTCATCGAGCTCAACAAGAATCTGGTCGATCTCGGGATCGACGATCTCGGTGACGGGTTGCTCGACACCGAGAAACAGGCCCGGATCCTCGACCTCCTGAAGGCGCGGTCCGGGGTCTTCCACCCGGCGGCCTATGCCGGCCGGACCGACTCGCAGCCCCGGGGCAGCCAGGGACCGGGCCGGTACTTCGCGTACAACAACTGGGACTTCAACACCCTGGTGACGATCCTCGAGCAGGAGACGGGAGACAAGGCCTTCGAGGCCTTCGACGAGTACTTCGCAAAGCCTCTCGAAATGGAGGACTGGCGTGTCAGTGACGGGTACTACCATTATGAGCGGGACAAATCGATTCACCCAGCCTACCCGTTCCGCCTCTCCGCCCGCGATGCGGCGCGCTTCGGGCTCGTCTTCGCCCGCGGCGGTCTGTGGGGCGACGAGCGGATCCTGTCACGCGATTGGGTGCAACGCAGCCTTTCGATGTACTCCATCGACACCGATGTCGTTGGCTACGGGTTGCTGTGGTGGGTCTTTCGAGAAGCGAGATTCAAACAGTACGGCATGGCGGCGGCGCTCGGTGTCGGCAGACAGATGATCGCGGTACTTC
>CBDTWX010000158.1:0-10816 GCA_965364305.1 uncultured Thermoanaerobaculia bacterium | reverse complement strand
ACCGTGGTGGCGCCGTTGGCCAGCGGGCCGTAGACGATGTAGCTGTGGCCGGTGATCCAGCCGACGTCGGCGGCGCACATGTAGACGTCGTCGGGCTGCAGGTCGAAGACGTATTTGTGGGTCAGGGCGGCGTAGACCATGTAGCCGCCGGTGGTGTGCATGACGCCCTTGGGCTTGCCGGTGGAGCCGGAGGTGTAGAGCACGAAGAGCGGCGATTCCGCGGCCATCCACTCGACCGGGCTGGTGGAGCGCTGCTTGTCGACCTCTTCTTCCATCCAGAAGTCGCGGCCGGCGTGCATCGGCACCTCCTTCTCGGTGCGCTTGACCACCAGCATGGTCTCGACCAGCGACAGGCCCTCGATGGCCTGGTCCGAGGTCGCCTTCAAAGGGATCTTCTTGCCCCCGCGCAGACCTTCGTTGGCGGTCACCAGGATCTTGCAGCCGGCGTCGAGGATGCGCTCGCGCAGCGATTCGGCCGAGAACCCCGCGAAGACCACCGAGTGCACGGCGCCGATCCGGGCGCAGGCCAGCATGGTGTAGGCGAGCTCCGGGATCATCGGCAGGTAGATGCACACCCGGTCGCCTCGGCGAACTCCAAAGGACCGGAGGACGTTGGCCACCCGGCTCACCTCGTGTTTGAGCTGCCGATAGGTAATGTGCTCGTACTGGCCGGGTTCGTCCTTGACCCAAATGATGGCGTCCTGGTCGCCGCGCTCGTGGAGGTGGCGGTCGACACAGTTGAAGCAAGCGTTGAGCCGGCCGCCGAGATACCACCCGAAATCAACGTTTTCATAGTCGTGGTCGAAGACCTCGTTCCAGCGGTGGAACCAGGTCAGCCGCTCGGCCTGCTTTCCCCAGAATGTCTCGGGGTCGTCGAGCGACAACCGGTAGAGACGCTGGTACTCGTCCAGCGAGCCGATGTGGGCCTGATCGACAATGTTTCTCTTGGGAGGGATCACGTTATCTCGTTCATCGACCACAGATGCTCTCCTTGGGGTTCGGGCGCATGAAACCGGTCACGAAAACTCTAACAGAAACAATTCGTGATCCATTCGAGCACGGTGGATTTGAGAGAGGGGAGTCGCCTCAAGGGCGAAAGTTGAATTTGACAAGTCACCTCAAAGTCCTTATTCTTCAACATCTTGTGCGTTGTCCTGAGCGATGACCATCTTGATTGAGACTATCTTCCCCCCACGCCGATTGTGGCGCCTCTTCGTGCCGATTGTGGCGACCTTTGTCGTCCCGGCCGTTGGAGCCGCCGACGTCGAGCTGACGAGACGGGTGACGGTGATGGGCACCGTGCTCAAGCTTGAGGTCTCGGCCGGGGACCGGGCGTCTGCCGTGACGGCCTCGCAGGCGGCGATTGATGCCGTCGAGGCTGTCGACAGTCGCCTGTCCACGTGGCGCGAGGAGTCCGAGTTGAGCCGGCTCAACCGGGCGGAGGTAGGCGCTGAGGTGGCGATCTCCCCCGAGCTCGAGGCAGATCTGCGGGACGCCCGCCGATGGTGGAGGGAAACCGGTGGTCTGTTCGACCCGGGAATCGCCAGCCTGGTGGCGGCTTGGGACCTGCGGGGCGGCGGAAGAGTGCCCAGTCCCCGCGAAATCGTTGCGGCGAAACTGACCTCGGGCTTCGATTCCATGGTGCTCGGCGCCGGGTGTGCGCAGCGGGCCATCGACGGTTTCGGAATCGAGGAAGGCGGGTTTGGCAAGGGTATCGCCCTTCGTGATGCGGCGAGAGCGGCAATCGAGAACGGAGCGACCTGTGCGGTGATCGATCTCGGCGGCCAAGTGGTGGTGAGCGGCGCCTGCGGGTCGCGGGGTGTCGACATCGCCCATCCCCGGCGGCGTGATGAGTTCATTGGTCGTTTGAACCTGAGGTCTGGAACCGCGGCAACCTCCGGCAACTCCGAGCGTGGGTTCGTGATCGACGGCGTCCGGTACGGACACCTCCTCGACCCGACCACCGGCCATCCGGTGAACGACTGGGGCGCCGTCACCGTGGTTGCTGCCGACCCGGTTGCGGCCGATTGCCTGGCGACTGCTCTTTTCGTGATGGGTCCGCGGCGCGGCGCCGAGTGGCTTCGCGGGCGGCCGGATGTCGAAGCGATCTTCGCCGAAACCGCCGGAGATTCGATGATCGTCACCGCGACGCCGAGCCTTCGAGATCGGCTGGTGGTGTTCGAGGAGACCGAGGGAGATCACCCGAAGACCCGCGTCGCGGGTGAGGCGGGTTCGAGCGAGGTTCCCGACACAGTCCACACGTCGACCGGCAAATCGATTTGAAGAAGAGGAGTCATCCAAAAAAAACGGAGGGACTGCATGTTCTGGCGAAAAAATCTGAGAGAAGGACTGATTCTCAGTGTAGTGTGCGTGATGTGTGCGATCGCCATTCCGGCGCCGGCCGCAACGCCGACCGACGAGAGGGTCGAGGAGCTCGAAAAACAGATTGCCGAGCTCCGGGCGGCGATGGAGGAGCTTCGGGAGATCGGCTTGTCCGAGGATCGGCTCGCCGAGGTCGAACGACGTTTGGAGATCCTCGCCGTCGAGGTGGAGAACCTCAAGGTCGGTGAAGCCGCGTTGAAGGCGACCAGGGAAGGGGAGCATTCGGGGCTCGGTCCGGCCGCGTCGAAGGTCTACGGGAAGGCGCACGGGGTGTCCGTCGGAGGGTACGGTGAGGCGCTGCTCGAGGTCTTCGATGACACACGCGACGACGGCGAGGCCAGCGGGACGGTGGACCGTTTCGATTTTCTGCGCGCGGTCGTGTACTTCGGCTACAAGTTCACGGACAGCTGGGTCTTCAACTCGGAGATCGAGTTTGAGCACGCGTCGACCTCGAGCGGAGGTTCTGCGTCGGTCGAGTTCGCCTATCTCGATTATCTCTACCGTGACCAGTTCAACCTCCGGGCCGGGCTCGTTCTGGTGCCGATGGGTTGGCTCAACGAGCTGCACGAGCCGACGGTCTACCTCGGCGCGGTCCGGCCGCGGACCGAAAATCAAATCATCCCGACGACTTGGCGGGAGAACGGCGTTGGCGCATACGGTGCGCTCGGGAGCTTCGACTACCGCACGTACGTGGTGAACGGACTCGACGCCTCTGGTTTCTCGGACAAGGGGCTGCGCGGCGGTCGCCAAAAAGGTGCCAAGGCGAAGGCCGAGGACTTTGCCTGGGTGGGCCGTCTCGACTTCACAGGCGCTCCCGGTCTGACGGTGGGTCTCTCAGGCTACCTCGGCGACTCCGGTCAGGGCCTCGAGGACGAAACCGGGAACTCGATCGCGGTCGGCACATCGATCCTCGACCTCCATCTCGAGTACCGTTACCGCGGACTCGAGCTGCGAGGACTCTACAGCCGTGCCGAGCTCGATGATGTGGCGCGTCTCAACGAAGCCCTGGGGTACGAGGGAAACCAGTCGGTGGGTGAGACCCTCGCCGGAGGGTATTTGCAGGCAGGCTACGACGTGTTGGCCGGTCGAGGTAAGAGCGCCCTCATCCCATATCTTCGGTGGGAGCGGCTCGACACCCAGAAGAAGGTGCCCGAAGGGTGGTCGGCAAACCCGGCAAATGACCGGCAGCTGATGACGCTCGGACTCGCTTACCAACCGATCGAACAGCTGATCTTCAAGGCCGAGTTCCAGAACATAGAAAACGAGGCGGGCACCGGTGTCGATCAGGTCAACGTGGCGATGGGTTACATCTTCTGAAATGCTGATGAGATCGTTCAGGCTCGTCTCTCCTGTTGCGGCGATCATGATCTGGGGCACAGCCTCGGCGACCGTCGTGATCACGGTGGAGGAGGCCCTGGAGCTTGCCTTTCCTGGAGCTGCCGTCGAACGCGAGACCCTTTTCCTCGACGAGGATCAGCGGGCTTCTGTACTCGATCTCGGTGGTGCGGCGACCACCAGCGCATTGGCAACTCGTTTCTCAGCGACTGGTGCAGCGGGCGAGGTGATCGGATACGCCTACCTCGACACCCACCTGGTGAGGACCCTCCCGGAGACCGTGATGGTGGTGCTCGATGCCGACGGTACTGTGCGTCGGGTCGAGGTTGTGGCCTTTCGCGAGCCGCTCGAGTACATGCCCCGAGAGGGGTGGTACGGGCAGTACATCGGACGGGAGCTGGACGACGATCTGGTTCTCAAACGAGGAATTCGGCCGGTCACCGGCGCCACCCTCACCGCGCGCGCAACAACGGACGCAGTGCGGCGGGTGCTGGCCATCCATGCTGTGGTGGGGGGAGGGAAGGCGCGTTGAGCCGGGGTCAGGCGCTCTGGGTCCATGTCGCCAACACGGCGGTTTCGGGGACCGGGCTGATCTATGCCTGGATGAGGTATCTCGCCGAGCCGGCCGACGAGTGGGCGGTCGTCAGCCACCCGTGGCAGCCCCATCTTCAGCATCTGCACGTGCTCGCCGCGCCGCTCCTGATTTTCGCGATGGGGTTGATCTGGAGCGCCCATGTGGTCGGCAAGATCAAAAACGGATCCGCGAATCGCACCGCTGGGATCGGTCTCGCCGCGATCTTCTTTCCGATGGCGGCGTCGGGCTATCTGGTCCAGGTATCAGTCGATCCAGGTTTGCGAAGGGGTTGGGTCTGGGTCCATGTCGTCTCTTCGCTCCTGTGGGTGGCAGTTTTCCTGGTCCATCAGCTGCGCGCCCTGGCGGCGAAAGAGAGGGCTGGAGGGAACGACCCGTCCGGCCCGCCCGCGGCGGCACCGTATCAGAGGATGGTGCCGTTGGGACGGGATGCCTCTTCGCAGCCTGATACTGCTGATCTCGAAACCTCTACGGCCGACGGCGACGCATAACCCAACGGCCGGGTGTTCAGGCGGGACGCCTGCACCACAAAACACAGTGCCAGTCTTGCCGTGCAGGCCTCTCGACAGCGTTGCCGAATGGCTTGAAACCCATAGGGAAACACCGAATGGGCTTCCCGTGCTCGGATGCGCTTGCGCGTCCGCCGCAGCGGGTGCCGTATCGGCTGACACCACATTCTCTCATTCCTACAACCACGTTCTCGTGGGCCCATACCTTGCACGCTGCTATGGAATTGCCGCTTCGGCGGCGGCCATCGCTTCGAGCCATTCGAATGACATTTCGACGAATTCCCGCTCGGGCCGTTGCGGGCCGCGCCACCGCAACACGAACTCGTCCTCAGGCACCAGCGCCGTCTGGATCGCCGCCTCGACCTCGCCGGCGGTCGGGGGATTCGAGAAGCGCCGCGGCAGCGAGGCGAAGAGGAGAACATCCGGGTCCGGCTGTTGATCCTCGGACACCGGAGCCGCGACCGCGGTCACCAGATCCGGCGAGATCCATCGGCCCTCGAGCGACCTGAGGGCGTTCCACGCATCGACCGCCGGACGTTCGAAAAAGCCGTCTTTTTCGATCCAACCCCTCGCTACGAGCACCTGGCCGTCCACGGCAAGGGTGAGGCGCGCTGGAAACGGGTCGTAGACGAGGCGGGTGAGCTCGTTGAGCGAGAATGCGTCGTTGTCGGGCACCAAAAGAGCGAGGGCGACGTCCTCCATCGCTGTCTTGGCCCGCCCCAACAGGTCCTCCTCGAACTCCTCCAGAGGCCCCGTCGCGCCGATGCCCTCGTGTTTGTCGAAGATGTGGGCGAAGCAGGGGATCGCTCGATCGGGCCGCTCGTCGAGGTGGTCGTAGAGATCGGCCACCGCCTCGAAATAGACTGCGAGGACTTCTGACCACGTTGCGATCTTCCGCTCGGCGTCCTGGCGCTGCAAATAGGTTGCGCGCGATCCCCCGGTTGGAAAGAGCTGGACCTCGGAAGAACCGCCGGCGTGTGCCAGGCTTCCGGTGAGCCCATCCGCCTCGAGCAGGCGCACCGCTTCTTCAAACGAGGGAAGGACCGCGCTGTGGGTGGATCGGCGAAGCTCCCCCTCGAGGCGCTCGATGCTCGATCGTTCGGCGAGGGGAGCGAGCAGGACGAATCGCCGGTTCCATGGATCGAGGCCTTGCTCGATGGTTTCGCGGGACTCTTCGAGGCGGTAGGCCAGCTTGAGGTTTCCCTGGGCGACATCGGATGACGCGACCTCCTGAACAACGGTGACGATGACCGGGTCGTCGTTTCGGATCGTCAGGTGGACGTGCTCGCGAACAGGTTCCTCGAAGCAGGCGGCCAAGGGTAGACAGGTGATAAGGACCAACGCAGCCCGGCAATATCGCATGGTGAGCCTCCGCTTTGGGATGGTATCAGGAGCGATGTCGGACTCGTCGTTTCACAAGATCATGACCCGTCTCCGTGCCCGTCTTCGTCTCCGTGCCCGAAGGTCGGCTAGCGCGCAGAGTCAGAGACGGCGCCAGCAATCAGCAATCAGCGGCAGGGTCAGAAACAGGATTAGGTGCTTCGTCGGGATCAGCGACAGGATGCGGAGGCAGTCGTCATCGCCAGAGATCAGCACCCAACCCGCGAGTCCTCGGGAGACACCGAGGGAGAACCCGCAGTCACTTGGGAGAGTCAGCTTCGGAGACAGATATCGGTCACCGGTGATTCAGACTACGATTTCGAGCACGAGCACGAGCACGAGCACGAGCGGGAGCGACCCAGCTTGCCCACGCCAATGCGACGCTTCGGACCTGCCGCTGCCTCCTGTCACTGATCGCTGCCGCTGTCCCTGTCAGCTGCCGGTGCCAGCTGTCGCCGCCGCCGGCGCCATCAACTGCCACGGTCGCGCCCGCGTGTGGGTGGGTGTCAGTCGGGCACGGAGACGGAGAAGGAGGCGGGCACGGAAATGAAACCCCGGGATAGAATGGAGCGGTGAAAATCAACCTGCCCGCGATCGTTCGCAGCCTGAGGCCAGAGCAGTGGCTCAAGAACGGTTTCGTGCTTGCTCCGATTGTCTTTTCCGGGCAGGTCGACGATCCCCACGCCTGGCTGCGCTCACTGGTCGCTGTTGCCGCCTTCTGCGCCGCATCGTCGGCCACCTACCTGGTCAACGACGTTGTTGATCGCTCGGCGGATCGCGCCCATCCGGTCAAAAAGAGCCGGGCCATCGCGGCGGGAGAGGTGTTGGTAGCGCAGGCGCTGGGCGTCGCTGCGTTTCTGCTCGTCTTGGCTGTCACCGCGGCCTTTCTCTTGGGCGGCTGGTTTCCGGCGGTGCTTGTCGCGTACGTCGCACTGGTGCTGCTGTACTCGGCGGCGCTCAAGCGGGCCGTGTTCCTGGATGTCCTCGTGGTGGCGGCCGGCTTCGTGTTGCGGGTGGTCGGCGGTGCGGTAACCATCGATGTGCCGGTGTCGCGGTGGATTCTCCTCGTGGCTTACCTTTTGGCCCTGTACCTCGCCCTCGGGAAACGCCGCACCGAGCTCGCGCTGCTCGGTGAGGAGGCGGGCAATCACCGTGCGGTCCTCGGTCACTACACCCTGCCAATGGTGGACGGCGCCATCAGCGTGGTCCTCGGTGCGACGGTCCTCGCTTACGCCCTGTACACCGTGGCACCGGATACGGTGGAGAAGGTAGGGTCAGAGGCCCTGCTGGCGACCGTCCCAATCGTGCTCTACGGGCTCTTTCGCTACCTGTACCTGCTCCACCGACACGAGCTCGGCGGCAGCCCGACCCATGCCCTGCTCACCGACCGGCCGTTGCTCGCCTGCGTCGTCGTTTGGCTCGCCACCGCAGCCGTCGTGATCAATTTGGAGTGGTAGACCGCCATCCCGCCCACCGACCCGAATCAGGAATTAGGAATTGGGAATTCGGAATGCCGCCCACCCACCCAGCTGGACGCCAGAGTCCAGATACCGGATGCCGGGTCTGCCCGCCCTTGGCGTGAAGGCCTGAGAGGTACAGGGGGGGTGGGTGGGAACTCAAAACTTAAAACTCAGCGACGCAGTCGCTCCGCAATGCGTCGTGCCGCTACGCGTGCCTGCCGGATGCAGTCGTTGACCGAGACACCCCTGTAGGGCGAGCCGGCGAGCTCGACGCCGGCGTCGGCGGCCGCCGCCTCGGCTGAGGCGACTCGGTCGAGGTGACCAACCGTGTACTGCGAGATGCCGTGCTCCCAGCGAATCACCCACACCCGGTCGGGTTCAGGGTCGGCCCCGAGAAGCCGTGCGAGCGAGGACCGGACGCGTGCCAGCAGCACGTCGTCCTCTTCTGCAACCGCCTCGGGCGCCCGTGCTCCACCGACCATCGCGCGCAGGAAGAGGGATCCGGATGGCGCCTGGGCGGGGAAGATGTCGTGGCAGTAGAGGGTGCCCAGCAGGCCGAGATCCTCTCCGCGCGGCACCAGAAAACCGAAACCGTGAACCGGCCGTTCGAAGGCATTGCGGTCGTCGTAGCCCAGCATGACGACCGCGATCGGCGCGGTGGAAATCTCCGACAGGGGTTTGACTGCTGCCGGCGCGGTCTCGGCGAGCAGCCGGGCGGCGCCGTCCGAAGGCACGGCGAGGAGCACCGTATCGGCCTCGATGTCGCCCGCGGCCGTTTCGAGAATAAACGTTTCACCGGCACGGGTGAGTCTTCGCACCGGACGATCGAGAATGAGCCGATCTCCGATCGTCTCGGCCAGCCGGTCGGGGAGGCGAGTCATGCCGCCCGAAAAGGTGCAGAGTGTCCCTCCGGGACCTGCGGGCCCGCCGGTCTTCGCCCCGGCCCGGCGAGCTGCCAGGACGCGGGCGACCATTGCCCTGGTCAGCGATCCGTGATCGGCCTCCATGGCGGCCATCTTCGGGAACGTCGCCGCGAGCGAGAGCATGCGGGAATCGCCCGCAAAGACCCCGGTGACCATGGCGTCCACGAGGACCTCGGCGGCCTGGCGGCCGATGCGCCGGCTGGCAAAATCGAAGACCGTTTCATCGCGTTCGGGGCGCTTCGAGGCGAACGGTTCGCCGAGCAGCCTCAGCCGTCCGCCGAGGGGAAGTATGTCGGACAACATGAAGGACAGCGGCGAGGTCGCGACCCGCCGCAGCTTCGATTGGCGAACGATAAAACGGTCGGCTGCCGTTTCGTCGGCCCTGACGAGTGCGTCGTCCAGACGCTGGATATTGACCAGCTCGAGCGTATCCGGTGCGTTGTTGAGGAAACCCTGCGGCCCCCACTCGAGGGTGAATCCCGTGTCGATCTCCGAGCGGATTTTGCCGCCGGCGGTGGTCGAGGCCTCGAGCACGTGCAGATCCTCGATTCCGTGGTCATGGCGCAACCACGCGGCCGCTGCGAGACCGGTGATGCCTCCGCCGACGATCGCCACGCGGGTCTTCATCAGTCCTCGCTGAGGGGGTCGGTCGCCGTGAAATCCGCGAGCAGCGACGCCGCCGCCGTCACTCCGGTCACGATGGCTGCCTCATCTGGTCTGAAGGTCGGCGTGTGGACGTAGTCGGTCCAGCCCTCGGCCGCGTTGGCGACTCCGAGGAAGAAGTACACCCCGGGCACACGCTGCTGGAAGTAGGCGAAGTCCTCGGCGGCCATGATCGGCTGGACCTCGAGCACCTTGTCCTTTCCGAGGCTTTTCGAGAAGGACGCCGCTGCAAAGCTCGCCAGGCGCTGGTCGTTGTCGACCACTGGTGCGATGCGCGCGTAGTCGAGCTCGTAGGTGGCGCGGTTGGCCTCGCAAATCCCGGCGACCACCCGTTCGAAGCGTTCCGGAATCTCCCCCCAGGTTTCGCTGTCGAGGGTGCGCACAGTGCCTGTCAGGACGGCCTCGTCGGCGATGATGTTCCACCGGGTGCCGGCGTTGAAGGTGCCGACCGATACCACCAGCGATTTCCGAGCGTCGACCTCACGCGATGGGATGGCCTGAAGCGCGCTGACAACCTGTGCCGCCACATAGACCGCGTCCACGCCGCTGTGGGGCGCCGAGCCGTGGGTCATTCGTCCGTGGATTTTCAAGGAAAAACGGTCGCCGGCCGCCATCAGCCCACCGGGTCGAAGACCGACGTAGCCGGCCTCGGCGATCGGCATCACGTGCAGCCCGAAAATGGCTGCGGGCGGCGGATCATCGAGGACGCCCTCGGTGATCATCATCGTGGCGCCGCCGTTCTCACCGACCGGCGCACCTTCCTCGGCCGGCTGGAAGATGAACTTCACGGTCCCGTGCAGCTCGTTCCTGAGCTTCATCAGCACCGCAGCTGCCCCGAGACCCACCGTTGTGTGGACATCGTGACCGCAAGCGTGCATGACTCCGGGGTTCGTCGAGCGGTAGGGGACGTCGAGCTCCTCTTCGATCGGAAGGGCATCGATGTCGGATCGCCAGGCCGCAACCGGGCCCGGGTGGGCGCCCTCGAGCACCGCCACGACCCCATTGTGAGCGACTCCGGTGGTCACCTCGTAGCCCATATCCCGGAGGCGACGGGCGATCTCCCGGCCGGTCTTTTCCTCCCGGTTGGAGAGCTCCGGGTGCTGGTGAAACCAGCGCCGAGCCTCGATCAGATCAGGCTCCATCTCCCGCGCCAGTTCGGCGATTTTATCGGTCATTCCTTCCTCCTTGGCCGTGGCCGGCACAGCGACAAACACGGCCAGGCATGTCAGAAAGCCAACAGCGAGCTGGATGGAATTGCTATCTTGTCTCATCGCTGAAGAGTATCAGAATCTCTCGCTCAGGCACTCGCCCTGTTCAGCTGCTGAATACCGTCGCCGATGAGGGCGAGGCTGATGACCAGCAGGGTGATGGCGATCCCGGGAAAGAGAGACAGCCACCAGCCGTCGAGCATGACCCGCTGGCCGTCGGCTATCATCGCGCCCCAGCTCGGGAGGCTCCGTGGAATGCCAAGTCCGAGGAACGAGAGCGTGGCCTCGGCGAGGACCAGGTTTCCCATGCGGAGGGCGGTGTCCTGGGCCAGCGGCGCCTTGATATTGGGAAGGTAGTGGAGGG
>CBDTWX010000157.1:0-10839 GCA_965364305.1 uncultured Thermoanaerobaculia bacterium | reverse complement strand
TTGGGGAGTACAGGACCGTGTGCGAAGAACCGGCCGACCACCGCAGCCAACAGAGCCGCCATACACAGCACCTTTACGACCATCTTCTGCCCTAACATGCCTTCTCCCACGCTCGCGGGTCTCCCCACTGATGAAAGCTCCCCCATGTGGCGGGTCGCGGATCGAGCTCGCGAACCGCGGTGACCGCGTCGAGGAACGCCGACTGCGGGTCTCCCGTCTCGTGCAACCGCCGGTGGAGAGTCAGATCGAAGGTGTAGGCCACGTCATCCCGCACCGGTGCGACCGGACCGACAACCGTCCTGACGCCTCCACTCATCAGTGCCAACACGAAGCCCGCGTAACGGTCGCCGATATCGCGGCCGAGGCGAAGCCCAGAGCAAACACCGAAGGACACGTAGCGTGCCGCCAACCTGGTGGCGGCGAGATCGTGGACCGTCACGTAACCGTCGCTCAGCCGTAATCCGGACGCAAATGGGAGACCATCCAGAAACAGCGCATGTCCGGCGAGGTGGACGAGCTCGTGCTCGCCCATCAGACGAAGGAACTCTTCCCGAGTTGTGGAAACTGCCACGCTCGCCTTTCCGGCGATCTCTGCGAGCTCCCGCATCTCCTGCTCGACCAAGGGTAGCTCTGCCGCAGCCGCTCCGCCGATCGCAGCAGACTCAGGTATGCGCGCAGCGCCACGCAGGAGCATCGCCGCCGCCCCCGCGCCGGGCACAAGAGTGAACGGCACCAGGTCCAGGAGACGCCGGCCGCCAGGGTGGCGAAGCGCCGACCAGGGAACGTGGAAAAGACCCGCGTGCGGCGCGATCCAAAGCCGGTCGATATCGTTCAGGGGCAGCGGACCGAGCAGGATCTCACCGAGCCGGCGCAAGCGGTCGTCGAGAGCGGCGTTCTGAGCTTCACCCCACCGATCGCCGAGCCAGGTGGCGGCGTCGAAGTGGAACTGCACCGATGCCAAAAGGTCCCCCAGCTCCTGTGAGGAACCAGGTATCACTTGGACCGTCAACGAGGTGCGGCGGACTCGGAACACCACGAGGTTCTCACGTTCCAAAAGGAACTCGACAAAGCACTCGCGATCGGGGAGCACACGCTGAAGCTCGTTGGCCGGCCCAGATTCTACTCCGCCCCACGCTACAGGCCAGCGGCGGGCCAGGTCGGTTTCGGCCTGGCGGACGTCCAGCTCGAGAGACCTGATCTCGCCGTGTATCTTGAGGCCGGATCGCCGGACGCGCGGTTCGCTCGCCCCTTCCACATCGTGCAACAGATTCGCCAGCCGGCAACGAAGTTCCTGCCACCGCTTGACCTCGGCGTCGTTGCCACGGTCGGATCTCCGGGCAAGCTCGTCGAGTAGCCACCCGGCGCGAAGGCGATCGGCGACGCCGAGAGCCCGGCGTCGATCCGCTGGTCGGTTTCGCTCGACCAACGCGCCCAGGAGGTCGAGATAGACATCTCCTCGCATCGAGAGGAACGCCTGTCGATCCGCCGCGGCTGCGAGCCGACCATGCACAGCGTCGGCATTCCGAGCAGCCGCCAGCAGGTGCCGGATACTCTGCGGCCCACCAAGGCGACCCAGCACGTGGTGCGTGACCATTCGAATCCATGGCGAGAGGCCTCGCGCTGCGAGAACTTCACGAGCCAGCCGCCGGGCTCGAGGCCGATGGCCGCGATCGAGTGACCGGGCAGCGGCCCAGGCCAGGCCCAGGCGACCGCGATGAAGGTGGCCTTCACGGATCAGACGTCGTGCCGCACGGGTCAGCTGTCCCGGATCGCAGTGCGGATCGAGCTGAGCCACCTCAACCGTCAGGAGATCCCGCTGCGTCGCGGACCCATGTGTGCGAAGGTCCCGTTCGGCGCGCCGAAGTGCACCGGGAACGCCTTCGGCTGCCTCGAGGGTCGCCTGAACACGCGCCGCCCGAACGACCTCGCCCTGCAGCCCCAGCTTCCGGGCGTCGGAAAGGGCCTTTTCAAGCCGCGTTCGCGCGCCGGCTCGAGCACCCACGCACGCCTCAGCTGTGGCAAGGTCGACCGCGGCCGCCACCTCGGCAATCCGGTTCCCGGTTTCGCGAGCCTCGGTCAGTACCCGAGCCCAGCGGGAGAAGGCCGAGTCGACCTCGCCGGACGCGAACTCCACCTCCGCCAGATTGAGCTCGGCGTTGAGCGCCAACCCGCCCATCCCGACCTTCCGTGCCTCTTCCGTGATCTTCTTGAGGCCAGCAGCGGCTTCGCGAAGGCGGCCTTCGAGGGCTGCGACGTTGGCGAGGTTGGCATCGGTCAGCAACCGGCGAAGCGAGCCCGCTTCCAGGTCCCGCTGCGCCCGGCGCCACAGCGTCCGGGCTCGGAGCACGCGGTCTGCGGCATCCTCGGCGCCGGCGAGATTGGCGAGCGCCGCCGCCGCGCGCACGCGGTCACCTCGCTCGCTAAAGCTGCGGTGCAGCCGGTTGGCCAAACGTCTCGCGCGGCCCAGGTCGGATTTCTCGCCGTGCAGATCGACCAAAAGGAGGCTCGCGCGGTCAGAGAGGCTTCGATCATCGCCGCCGTCGAGGCGTTTCGCCGCCTCGACAAGCACCGGCTCGGCGGCGACCACGTCGCCGGCGAGATACATGGCAACTCCCGCAGCCCAGTGGGCGCAGCCGGTAACGACCTCATCTTCGAAACGGGACCGCGCCATCCTGGCGCCCCAGCGCAAGGCCTCGCCAGGGCGCGAACGCGCCATGCTCTCGGCATACCTTACGAGGTGCTCACCGGCGCTCACCGCCCCTTCCTCGGCCAGCGTGCGTCGAACCTCCGGCGGCAGCGGCTCAGTCGCAGCTGACGCCATCTTGCTCTCCTACCGCGAGTGCATCCAGCTCGATTCGTTCACCGTTTCCGAACCATACCAGCCGGCACAGCCCCTCGGGTACCGCCGTGATGCGAAACTCACCATGAGCGTCCACCGAGGTCCGATCGACGTGGCCCTGTTCCGAGGTGACGACCACATGCGTACCCTTCGGGATGGGCTCTCCGCCGCTCGCAACCTGTCCCTGAAGGTCGAATCGTCCCTCGGTGTTCGAGGGACGGGTCTGGAGGACGATCTCGAATGGTCCCGCCTCGTACGCCCTCAACGTCGACGAGAGACCACCACGAACGGCCGCAGCAGAGGCGGGCTCCAGACCGTTCATCAGCCGCGCCACCCAACTGCGACCGGCGGATCTCGGTCCGAGCTCGCGATACAACGCCCGCAGCAGGTGCAACTCGGACGAATCTACTGCGTTGGATTCGAGCTCGCGAAGATCACCGAGCCGGTCCCGCCACACCTCCAACCGGCATCGACAGCCATCGCAATCCTGCAGGTGCAGCTCGTCTTGCGCGGTGCCGAGACCTCCGATGAGGTCGAAAATGCGATGGATCTCCAGATGGCTCATCTCACCCCTCACCCTGTAAGTGTTCGCGGCGCCGGCGATAAGACAGTTTTTCCACGATATTGCCGAGCCGTTTCAAGCATCGCCGCCGGATCGGTCCGATCGACGAGGGTGCGAGACCCTCAACCTGCGCCACCTCCCGGTAGCTGAGCGGGGGGTCTTCGAGATCGAGGCTCTGAATGAGCCTGCGACATCGTTCATCGAGACTCAACAGGGCGTGTCTCAGAACCGCCACATCACGATCACGCTGCATGGATGTTTCAGGGTCCGGTTCGTGAACCGCGGATCCGGGAAACAACTGCTCACCCGGACGTCGTTTGCGAATCAACTCCAGCGCCTGGTAGCGCGCGGTCCCAGCCAACCAACCCGCGAGCTTTTCCGGATCACGCAACTGATCGAGGCGCTGCAGCGCAACCAGAGCAACCCGCTGCAGGACGTCCTTCGCCTCCTCGGAATCGCAGCCAACCCTGCGCGCGACCGCTTTCACCACGGGTCCGTAGCGGGTCCACAGCTCGGTCCACGCCTCCTCATCACCCTTCAGGCAGGAAGCCACCAACCTCCGGTCGGCGAGGTTCTCCGCAGCAGTCTCAGTCTCTTTGCCCATCACCACAACGCGATAACAAATGCTTTTCCATTCTCATTCTCCGCCATCAGCACAGATCATCGGCGGTGGTGAGACGGATCACCGTTGAAGCCTGCGCACGCGCCGTTGTCGTTCCTCGCATCAAAAAAATTTTCAACAATGTGTCTCAATCTCCGATTTTCGTGCACAGTACAGAAAGGAGGTAGTCATGAAACGCAATCTCGGAACCGCCGATCGCGGTGGTCGCATCGTCCTTGGCCTCGCTATTGGAGCGGCCGGTCTCTATTTCGAGAACTGGTTTGGTCTGATCGGGCTCGTTCTGCTCGGCACGGCACTGGTGGGTTGGTGCCCGCTGTACGCGCCGTTCGGCATCACAACCTGCAAGCTGCATTCGGAAAGGATCTCGTCATGAAATGTCTCAGATACATCTCCCATACTGTGATTATCGCCGTAATCTGTATTGCCGGCGGAACGGCGGAAGCTCAAACCCCATGGTTCAGCGCCGAGCTCTCGGGCGACAACGAGGTCGGCAACCCGGGTGACAGCGACGGCTGGGGCGTGGGCGTCGTGAGCCTCGAATCCGACTCGGTCGCCTACTTCCTCTGGGTGACCGACATCTCGGCACCCACCGCTGCCCACATTCACGCGGCATCCGCCGGCGCAAACGGCGGCATCGCCATCGATTTTGATGCCATGTTCTCGGACAACGGCGACGGATCATACGTGGCCTTCGGCGAGGTGTCAGCCGACGCCAGCACCCTCGCGTCATTGCGCGCCAACCCATCGGCCTTCTATTTCAACGTCCACAATGCCGACCATCCGGCGGGGGCTGTCCGCGGCCAGGTGCTTGGTGGCGGAGCCGCCGCGTCGGCTCTCGCGGGCACACTGAACGGGGCGCGGGAGGTGGACAATCCCGGTGATCCCGACGGCGAAGGGTTCGCCACGGTGATCTTCGATGACGGCATGGCCTACTTCTATTTCCACGTGAGCAACACGATCGAGCCCTCGGCCGCCCACATCCACCGCGGAATGGCGACCGAGAACGGTTCCGTCGTCATCAACCCGTCGGCGGTGTTCACCGATGGCGTGGCGGTGGCCTCGGTCGAGGTGGACGACGATCTCGAGCGCGAAATCCTGAGAGCCCCGCACCATTTCTACTTCAACGTACACAACTCGGAGTACCCGGCCGGCGCCGTGCGCGGCCAACTCAGGGCCACTGAAACCGTCCGCATCTTTCCAGTCATTTCGCGCATCGACGGACAACAGGACAGCCGCTGGCGGACCGGTCTCAACGTGATGAACATCAACGACGTCGACATGACTGCCTGGGCCTCGTGGTTCCCGGCAAATGACGACGGTCTCTCCGCGGCCGACGAGACCGTCGCCGTCGACGTCACGGCCGGCACCACCGAGGTCGTGGACGACGCGGTCAACGACCTTTTCGGTGACACCGGCAACGGCGCCTTGATCCTCGCGGCGTCGGAGCCGTTTGCCGCTGCCGTACACGTGTTCAACGACCAGCGCGACAACCCCGACATCGGCGGTACTTTCGGCCTCTTCCTCCCGGCAATGGATCCGGCCGAGCTTCCCGATATGGGTGTGCTCCTCCTCGGATCCAACCGTCCGGCGGGCTCCGGGGAAGGATTCCGTTCGAACATCGTGCTCTTCAACCCAAACCCGTTTCCGGTTGATCTGAACCTCGCCGCGAAGAAGAGTGACGGCGACGAGCTCGGCAGCGATTCGATGACTCTCGAGCCCTTCATGAACGCGGTTGAACCCGTGTTCCGGCTCATCCCGTCGGTGCCATCCAACCAGCGCACCCAGGACGCCTTCACGATCAGCTACTCCGCGACCGCGCCGGTCGCCGTCAATCTGACGCCGACGGACAACGCGACCAACGACGGTTTCTACGTCGTGCCCTCATTCGCTCCACCGGTCAACACAGCATCGGCGGGAAACAGCCCGCCGAACGGCACCATCATTTTGCCGACTGGAAATGTCACGATCCAGGAAGGCGGGCCGGTGAACTTCGAAGGTTCGGCCGAGGACCCCGACGGTGACGATATGACCTACCTATGGAACTTCGGCGACGGAATTACGACCACCGCCCTGGTCCCGGGCAACCACACCTACACCGACTCTGGCACCTACACGGTGACCTTCACAGTGACCGACAGCAACGGCGCCGCCGACCCGACCCCCGACACACGGATCATCACCGTAGAGGGAGGAGGCTCTTCGGCTACCTTCAGCGCGGTGCAGTCGCAGATCTTCACCGCGAGCTGCGCATTCTCGGGCTGCCACGGCGGCAGCTCACCTTCCCAGGGAATGAACCTCTCGCAGGGGATGGCCTACGCCAACATCGTCGGCGTGCCGTCCAGTCAGCAGCCTTCTCTCGACCGCATCGAACCCAACGAACCTGAAGAGAGCTATCTCTACCTCAAGGTAACGAACGACTCGTCCATCAGCGGCGGCAGGATGCCGCCCGGGGGCGGTCCCCTCGCCCAGGACCTGATCGATCTTCTCCGCGATTGGATCGAGCGCGGAGCGCCAAACGACTGATCTCACGATCGCCGGCCGGCCGTGAGCCATAGCGGCCGCGGACGGCCGGCGTTTTCTGAGTCACCCCAGCTCGTTCCGGGCAACGAAAGGCACGTCATGAATCGAAAATTACACAAACGACCGACGGCACGGTCGGCCTGTATGGTCCTCGTGTCCCTCGCACTCGCAATACCCGCATCGGCTCAGATGATCGACGACGTCGAAGAGCTCGACTGGGATCGGCCCGAGGCATGGGCCATGAAGTACTTCAACTCGGTCAGCATTCTGACCGGGCTCGGCCCGCCCGTGGCCCGAGAACAGTGGAGCTTCTCGGTCGGTCTCGAGCTCGACTCCATCCCCCAGCTGAGCGAGGATCAGAGGCGAATCGGTTTCGGAGGCATCAAGGTCGAGGACATCAACCGCCTGCCGGCCATCTTCCGCCCCAGGGTCACGGTGGGTCTTCCCGCCAAGTTCTCGCTCGACGTTGCGTGGGTACCGCCGGTCGAGCTACGCGGCGTGAAATCGAACCTTTTCGCGATCGGGCTCGAACGGCCAGTCGCCACAGCGGGGCCGTGGACCCTAGGGATCCGTCTCTACGGTCAGCTTGGCAAAATCGAGGGCGACTTTACGTGCTCGGAGGAAGAGGCAACCTTCCCCCCCGGTTCGCCGGGCAACATCTGGGGCTGTGAAGCACCGTCCGAGGACGAGCTGACCCTCAACTACCTGGGCGTCGCTTTCACCGGCGGATACCGGCTCAAGAAGACCGACTTCCACTGGGGACTGGCCGCCAACTATATGGACATGGAGTTCCAGGTCGACGCCGTCACATTCGGCCTCATCGACCGCAGCCTGCTGCTTGCCGACGGATGGACGTGGTCGTTCAACGGTGGCGCCTCCTGGAGCCTCGGCGGGCGTTACACACTCTCGGCGGAAGTCTTCTACAGCCCTCTATCGGTGGTGAGGCCGCCCTCCGCGACTCAGGAGAACGACCCGCTGCTCAACCTTCGAACCATGCTGAGGATCGATCTATGAGAAAGACAGCTCTCGTGTTGTTGACACTGATGTTCGCCGGAGCAGCCGCACCGGCACCGGCAGGCGGTTGGAAGGTGGATCTCGATCCCAATCGAACCGAGGTCTCCTTCACGCTCAAAGCCACCATGCATACGGTTCACGGAACCGCGAAGCTGGCATCCGGCTCGCTCTTGATCGATCCCACCACGGGGGTCGTCGACGGCGAGATCGTCATTGATGCGCCGAGCGCCGAAACCGGCAACGGATCCCGCGACAAGAAAATGCACGGCAAGGTGCTGCTGTCGGGCGATCACCCGCGGATCGTCCTTCGACCGGAGCGGCTCGAAGGAATACTCACCTCCGGTCAGAACACTTCAGTGACGCTGGTTGGCGATCTCGTGCTCCTCGGGACACCCCACCCGATCAGCATCCCACTCGACATTCAAATTGACGGCCCGAGCTTCACGGCCACGGCCGAGTTCACGGTTCCATACGTCGAGTGGGGACTCAAGGACCCCAGCACCTTTGTCCTTCGCGTCGCCAAGGAAGTGAAGGTACAGGTACACAGCGAGGGAACACTCGTCGATGAGACAGGGGGTCTCTGACCGGACCGGTGCTTTCACCGCCGACGCTTCATCGCGTACATGCGCTCGTCGGCCTCGGCCAGCGCGCGCGAAATGTCGGACGGCGAACGACAGGATGACACCCCCCAATCGAGCCGCAGCGGATCTTTGTAGGGGAATCGCTTCGCGGATTCCTCGAGGGTGGCGATGAGGTTGGTGAACCGTCTTTTGGCGGCGTCATGACCGGCGCCGCGAAGAACCATGACAAATTCGTCGCCCCCCCACCTCACGACAATGTCTCCTGGTCGGATCGATTGCTTGAGGACCCCGGAGACCAGCCGCAGGGCCTCGTCCCCGGCATCGGAACCATGGTCATCGTTGATGCGTTTGAGATTGTTGATGTCGATCAGCACCACCGATACCGGCTCGCCGCCCTCCCAACGTTCAAACCAGGCGCGCAGGGCCTGGCGATTCGGACAGCCGGTGAGTGGATCCGACTCCGCGAGCCGGAGCAGATGATCGTGGGTCTCCTCGAGCTCGGAAACTTTGGTCTGTAGCCTTTCGATTTCGACACCGGCAACTCCGAGGAGCGAAGCAAACGCCAGCACGCCGAGCCCGATGAGCAGGAGCACGGCCGTCAAGACCAGAGACGGGCCGCTGGCCGACGTCAGAGGAGCAAAGAGCGCCATCGCACCCCATGGCGCCAAGGCCAGCGCGGCGACGGTCAAGAGGAGACGCAGCACAAAAGCGTCTGCCATGGCCCACGCCCTCCACACGAGCCACGCCAGAGCCAACAGGTAGGCCGCGCCGAGGATCATTCTCCAGGTCGCCAGCGGTAGGATCGCCGCAAGCACGATCAGTACCGCGGCAACGCCCATCACCCACCACAGGGGCGAGGGAACCTCCGCCGAGGCTGCACCCTTCCAGTCGAGCGCAAGCCCCATGGCAATCAGGCCTGCAAGAACCAGCGCGCCGCCAGCTCCGCGCACGCCGGCCATCGGGAGGATCTGGTTGATGAGCTGCCCGCCGCCTCCGAGGGCCACCAGGAGCCAGGCGATCGGCCACAGGGTGCCAGCCTTCGCCTCGACGCGGCGGGCCAGGAGCTGATGACTGAGACCGGCTATTACGCTCAGGATCACCGCACCTGCGAAAACGCCCGCGGCAGTGCCGACGCTCAGCATCTTGGACCCATCATCATCCGGACTGACTCCCTGACGATTATGGCAGAGACGGAGTGAGGGATGATATACGACGCTGGATCCTCGATTCTCGAGGTATCACGGCTCAGCCTGAGAGGCGAAGACGAATCCGCCCACCCACCCAGATTCTTCGACTCGGTCCCGGGGGGCCTCGCTCAGAATGACAAAAAGACGCTCCGCTCCACCTACACGGACGGTTTGGGCAAGGAATCAAGAAACTCCAAGCACAGCTCCACGACCCGGTCGGGTTTTTCGACGACGACTGCGTGGCCCGCGTCTTCGATGATCTCGAACCTCGCACCCTCGATCGCATCGGCAAGGCCTCGGGCTCGATCGAGCGGCACGAATCTGTCGAGCTCGGCGGCCACAACCATCGTCGGGCACCGAACCCAATCGAGCTCTTCACTCAATCGCAACGAATGCGCCGAGTCCAGCAAACCGATCAAACCCTCGAACCAGATATCGGGCAGGGCCGCGATCTGGGTGCGGCGCGCCGCCCGCTCATCGAGGTGGCTCTCGACGTAGCCGGGCGAGTAGACCACCGGTTCGAGCACGTCGGAGAGAAGACCGCGGTCGTCGCCGTCGAGCGAACGCCGGCAGGCCAACCGCCAGCGAGCCACCTCGTCAGCCATCTGCTCGTCAAAGCCGTCGGCCGACGCGATGGTGATCAACGACCGCACCCGTTCAGGGTGGCAGGCCGCCACCAGCGTCCCGACCACCCCGCCGAACGAGGTCCCGATGATGTGCGCCGACGAGATCTCGAGGTAGTCGAGCGTCGCCACCACGTCGTCGGTGTGGCATTTCACCTCGGCAGGCGGCGCCACCGGCATCATGAGCTGCCCGCGAAAATCACACTGCATCACCCTGTAACGAGCCTTGAGGGGGACTCCAACGATTTCCCAGGATGCGGCGCTCATGGCGATGCCGTTGAGCAGCACCACCGGTTCGCCCTGACCGCGAATCCTATGAAAGAGGACAGCCGGTTCGCTCACCCCGTTGCCTCGCCCTCCGGCATCTTGAAGTCGACGGACTTGGCGGCCATGAACCTCTTGAGGGCCGGAAAAAACACATCCGGCCGCTCGATGTAGACCACGTGCCCGCTCTCCGGCACGAGCTCGTAGCGGCTGTTGGGGAAGATCTCGGCCAGCTTCTCCTGCTGCCAGAGCGGAATCGCCCGGTCGTGGGCGCCCGCAAGAATCAGGGTCGGCGCGGTGACCTTCCGATAGCCCTCCACGCGCTCCTCGATGTTTTCGAAAAACGGGTCCTGGGCCTCGGTGAGGCGGATCAGGCAGTATCGGTGATCGACGTAGCGATCGTAGAACCGGTGCCGCATGGCCGCCAGCTGCTCGTCCGGTATGTTCTTGACGAATCTCTCGGAGAAGATCTTTTCGTACATGTAGTGGGTGTAGAGCTCGAACTCCCCCTTGGTACCCCGGTAGAAACGCAACGAAATGTCCTGGTACATCTGGAAGAGCTTTTCGCGGCTGGCGAGGATCCCGGAGAGGATCAAGGTGTGGAGTCGTCCCGGGTACAGGCGGGGG
>CBDTWX010000156.1:0-10955 GCA_965364305.1 uncultured Thermoanaerobaculia bacterium | reverse complement strand
CTCGCCGAGAACTTCGACGTTGTCGACCCTACCTGCCTTGACGGTTGCCCGGCCGTCCGCCACCGAGCTCCTGACTCCCTCGACACAGAGGATCTCTCGAAAGCTCTGGCGGAGGGCAAGGCCATGGGTCCCGACGCCGGCATACAGGTCGATGAGCAGATCGCCCGTGCCGAGGAATCCCGCCATTCGTGAGTGGATCTCGGGCAGGAGGTCGAGGTTGACCTGGAAGAATGATCCGGGGGAGACCCGAAGCGACAGCCCCGCTGAGTCGACAAAGACCTCTCGAACGCCCGAGAGGGGTTCGATTCTGCCCTTGACGACCTGACGGCCACGCTGCGGGTTGAGATTGACGCCGATTCCGGCGACATGGGGACACGCCTCCCTGATGGCTTCGATCGGAAGCGTTGGAAGGGTCTCTGTCTTGACCACCAGGGTCAGGTGCTGCCGCTTCGGGTCGGTGCCGCATCGCAGATCGATGTGGCGGAGCGAAAATGGGAAGGGGGCGGGCGAGTTCAACAGACGTCGCAGACTGCGAGTGGTCTCGAGCAGCTCCGGAATCAGGACCCCGCAGTGTGGCGCATCCACGACCTCGCGGCTGCGCCGTTGAAAGTAGCCCAGCGAGGACCGGCGGTCGCGATCGGAGGAGATCGCCATCTTGGCCCGGTTGCGGTAGCCCTCGATCTCGGGCGACGGGAGGGTCGGCAGGACCTTTCGGTGGTCGAAGCGCGCCTTCTTTTCGAGAGCATTTATCAACCGTTGTCTTTTTTCTTCGATCTGCGTCCGATAGGGCATGCGCAGCAACGAGCACGCTCCGCACTCGACGCGGTGGGGACAATCGACAATTCGAGCGGTGGTGTCGGTCATCGTCGAAGCCTAGACTATCGGATCACACAGCTCAGCGGATCGTCGGTGACGATCATCCGGATCAGGAGGGAACCGTGATCGTCCGTCGTTCGGAAACTGGGTGCTCACGATAGAGGATCGCCATCCGGCCCACCGTGCCCACGCATTCGCAACCGAGACGCTCCTCGATGACGGGCACGATCCGCTCCCTCTCGTCCCGATCGGCAGCAATTTTCACCTTGATCAGCTCATGGGCTTCGAGAGCATCTTCGATAGCGCCAAGGACGCCTTCGCTGAGACCCTCTTTCCCGATCTGAACCAGAGGCTCGTAGCTGTGCGCGGCGCCCCGGAGATATTTCCGCTGCGAGCCCTTGAGTCGGTCCATGGTTCCTCCCCATACGAGCATGCAGGGTAGCACTGGTTACGGACACTCACAGGGGGGGCAGCCGCGGTCGAAGACCACCTTCCAGCTGCCATCGGGTTCCCTTCGCCACACGGAGTTGAAGGTCCCGACCCGTTTCCCGTTCGCTGCGATGACCGGCCCCGAGGTGAGGCCGAGGGTACCGGAGTCGAGGACCGTGGCGCTCTCCGGTCGCCACGAAAACGGTGCCACCGACCCCTGATAGAACACCTTCCAGGCCGCCGCCACCGCTTGCTTTCCCCGGATCTCAGCTTGAGGTCCGAAGAACACGGTCTCCTCGGCCAAAAACGAGACGAACGCCTCGTGATCGCGGTCGGCCATGGTCCGTGCGAAGGCCTCCTCGGTGGCTCGCAGCTCCGCAGCGAGTTCGGTCTCTCCCGAATCCTCGCCGGCGATGACGGCGCCCGACAGGCCCAGCGCGAGGATCGGCGCGACGATGACAACGGCGACAGAATGTTTCGGGTTCATGGACTCCTCCCGAGACACAAAATACACGAGATGGTTTTTCGAGGCCCCCGCACAATGCGACAATGAAAGGAGCGGAACAGGTTTGAATCCGATGGAGGGGGTAGGTATGGGCGCAAATGGAATCCAAACCACGGATCTCGTCACCGTCAACCTGGAAAAGAAACGCGTGTACCTCCGCTTTCGAGGCTCTCTCACCGAGGCCGCAGCCAAGGAGCTGAGGGAGGCGTATCGCGAGGCCATCGCCCAGGTCGGCCCCGGCTACACGGCGGTCAGCATCTTCGAGGACTTCGTGCCGGCAACGGTCGAGATCCAGGACATCATCTCCTCTATGATTCGTATGGCCGATGAGGGCGGGTGCCGGCTGGCAGCTCGGGTGGCTCAGGGCAGCGTCTTTGGACAATTGCAGCTGGGCCGCCTCCAGCGGGAGGTTCAAGCGGGGTATCGCGTTCACGATTGTGAGACAGTTGCCGAAGCGGATGCTTTTCTCGATGAAAACTGACCCACCGGTGTGCGGTGCGCATTTCGTCAAGGAAGAGGCCGTCATGGATCGGCTTGGTCGAGTTCTTCCGGGAGTACGGTGTGGGTTCCGCCTCAGCTCGATCTTCTGCTGTTGAGGTCAGTCCACATGATCTTCGCATGAGGCCCGTCCGGCTCCCGCTCGAGCTCGAAGGGTTGTCCGGACGGACCGGAGGCCCGGTCGAGGATCGATCCGATTCGATCCGTGTCCTCCTGGTCGAGCTGAAAACCGAAGATCTGCCGTGTCGAGTCGAGGTGAGCATCGGAACGCGTACCGATCATGATCGCTGCTGTCTCACGCTCCAAGACCCACCGAGCAGCCACCGAGGCGATCGAGGTGGAGTGCTTCTCCCCGACCTCTCGAAGAACGCCGAGCAGCCTTTGAAAGAGGCTCCATCCTCCGAACTCATCGATGACCAGCTTGTATTTGGCGAGAGATCGGTTTTCGTAAGGAGGCTTGGGCTCGTGGACTCTCCAGTAGCGTTCGGTGAGGAACCCGCCGGCCAAGACGCCGTAGCCAAACAGCCGGACGTGGTGTTCCGCGCAGAAATCGGTCAGGACTCTCCCGGCCCGTTGGTCGAGGAGCGAATACTGCGCCTGGTTGGTGGCAATTGGAATGCCGGCTGCGACGAGCGCTCGAAGATGGGGCAGGTCGAAGTTCGTGGTGCCGAGATTTCGAATCTTGCCCTGGTCCTTGAGCTCTGACAGCCAGCCCGCAACATCGATGCACCCTGGTTGGTCGTAGTCCCACCAGTGAAACTGCACCAAGTCCAATCGTTCGACGCCAAGACGATCGATCGACCGCTCGATAGCCCTGGCGACGTCGATTCTCCGGAGCGCGGCCAGTTTCGAGCGATCCGGAACGTACTTGGTGTGGATTTCGATCGTCGAGGAGTCGTCACTCGATCGCCTGAGCTCCCGCGTCAGCCTGCCGAGCAACTCTTCGACACCGAGGTAGATATCCGCGCAGTCAAATGTGGTGAAGCCGGCGTTGACCAGACGGAGCAGGCTCTTCAGGGCCTCGTCTGCGGCCACGGCGTCGGATCGATGCCCGTCGGACAGCTGCCACAGACCGTTGATGACCCGGCAGATCGAGTACCCGGGAGCAAGCTCGATGCGCTCGATCAATCGGATACCTCGCTCGACGGCATCTTTTCGGGCAGCGGCACCCGCGTCACGTCTCCGTGCCGAAATGTCGTCCTTCCGGTGCGTACGATCCGGAACCGTCCACCGCAGTTCGGGTCGGGACACGCGATCTCGGTGTCGGTTGTCATCCAGTCATTTGCGTCCGTGTTTCTCTGTTTGGCCGGCAGGAGCGGAAGCAACGCGGCCAGCGGATAGATCGGAAAGGTCTGTCCGGGTGGCAAGAAGAGATTCTCTCCAGAAAGCTCGAAGTAGTCGCCCTCTTGGTGGTTGCACACCATGGCCTTTTCCCCCGCGACCACTTCCACGCGCAGGTCCCACAATGTGAATCCGTCCGCTGACTGGTCCATCAGATTCCCCTTTCTCCGGACATTCTATTCGGTAGGTCGGTGTCACGTCTCTGCTATTTTGGAGCGTCGGGTTGAAATGACGGGACAACAGACGAATGACTCCACTTCGCAGGGTTCTCTGCGTTTCCGCGGCGGTACCGTCGGCACGCTGGCCCCGTTTATCGTTTTTCTCGCGGGCGTTGCCTGGCTCGGGCTCTCCGGAGCGCCCGATGAGCGGGGTTTTTGGCCAGTCCTGACGGCCGCACTCGCGGTCGCCATGCTTTTGGCCCGAGACCGATCGAAATGGGCGGAGACCGTCGTCGACGGGATGAGCCGGCCAATTGTGCTGATGATGATCCTCGCGTGGCTGCTGGCCGGTGTCCTGGCGAGTCTCATCAACGCGAGCGGTTTTGTTGACGCGCTCGTCTGGAGCGCACGGACGCTCGGTGTTCATGGGGGAGGTTTCGCCGTCGCCTCATTCCTGATCTGTTGCCTTGTGTCGACAGCGACTGGAACGAGCTTGGGCACGATGATTCTCTGCGCCCCGCTCCTCTATCCGGCCGCGGCCGGTCTCGCAGCCGATCCGGTGGTCTTGATGGGGGCGGTCATCGGAGGAGCGACGTTCGGCGACAACATCTCGCCGGTCTCGGACACCACGATTGCCTCGGCGTCGACCCAGGGTGCGGATATTGGGGGCGTGGTACGGAGTCGCCTGCGGTATGCGATTCCCGCGGCGGTCCTGGCGATCGTGCTCTACGCTTCTTTAGGCGGTGTCGAATCGAACGTGGCGGGAGGACCTGCTCTACCAGGGAATCTCGGGGCCCTGGCGATGGTGATCGCGCCGGCCGTGGTGATCGGCCTGTTGATCGCCCAGAGACCTCTCCTCGAGGGTCTCCTGAGCGGAATCCTCGTGGCTGCCGGGATCGCTCTGGCGCTGGGGCTGATTCGGATCGACCAGGTCATCTCGATCGATGTCGAACGCTATACGGCGCGAGGTCTGATCATCGATGGCATGGAGCGGGGAATCGGTATTTCGATATTCACCATACTCCTTTCCGGCCTGGTTGCCGGGATCGAGGCTTCGGGCATCCTGAACCGCATCGTCGAGGTGTCGAGCGGGCGAATTACATCAAGGCGCGGGGCCGAGATGTGGATGTTTTCGACCGTCTCGGCGGCTGTGCTCCTCACCACTCATTCGGTGGTTGCGGTGCTGAGTGTCGGTGCCTATGCCCGGCGGATCGGGGAGAAATTCGGTCTCGACAGCTACCGGCGCGCCAATCTTCTCGATCTCACCGTGTGCACCTATCCATTCATTGTTCCGTATTGCATTCCCACCGTACTGGCCTCGAGCACCACCAGCTCTGGAGCCGAAGCCGGTTTGCCCCATCTCGCGCCGTTACAGATCGGGCTCACGAACTTTCACTCGTGGGCATTATTGCTGGTAACGCTCGTGGCTATCGCAACCGGCTACGGCCGCTCGACTGATCAGAAACCTTCCTGATTCGGGTGCGCTTGCGCATCTGCAGCCGAAGGTTGGTGAATAGTCCGGGTTAGGGCACGGTGGACGACCAGGCAGCGGTGCCGCCGGACTCGAACCCGTCCTCGAAAATCTCGGTCTTATACTGGCAGATCTCCGGTACGCAAACTGTACCGTCGCCGAGGAAGTCCGTGGACTCGGAGGTCGAGCACTCGGCGGCGGTGGTTTCGGTGCAACCGCCGTCCGCCGCACAGCAGACGCCTGTGGTCAGCTGGCACTCCGGATGGGGGCAGGTCGTGCCGTCGCCGTGGTAGGTTCCTCCCGCCACGGCGCTGCAGAACCCTTCGGTCACCACGCCGCACGTGCCGTCGGGCAGGCAGCAGGCGCCGGTCGCCGGACACTGGGCATTCGCGCACAACGTCGCGGGAATGAACGTTCCTTCGTCACAGATCTCCGGCACGACCTCGAGACAGGTGCCGGAGAGCGTGCAACACGCACCCAGCTCGGGGCATCCGGAAGCGGCACAGCTGGTGCCTGGACCTTGGAAGTGACCTCCGTCGATGACACAGAAATCCTGCGTGGAGTCAAAGCATTGGCCATCCGCGTAGCAGCACGCACCTTCGCACGGCACCTGGTCGCAAAGGGACCCATACCCCATGAATCCCAGGAGTCCGCAGGTCTCCAGGGAGGTGTTCTCGGTGCAGGTGCCGTCCCCGTTGCAACAGGCGCCGGTGCATGTGCTCCGGGCACAGAGGGTGTCGTCACCCTGGTATCCGCCGGCCACGGCATTGCAGGCCTCCTCATCGACATTGTCGGTGCAGGTCCCCGCACCGTCGCAGCAGGCTCCGGTTGCCGGGCAGCCAACATCGCAACTCACGGCGAGGCCAAGAAAGATCCCGTCGCTTTCGAGGCAGGAGGCCTCGGTTGCCTGAACGCAATCTCCGGATAGGCAGCAAGCGCCGGTGGGCGGGTTGGCGCACAGGTCATAAGATACCGGGCAAACAGTGTCGTCACCATAGTAGGAGCCGCCGACCGAAGCACAATCCTGAGACGTCTGGACGGAGCACAGGCCGTCATCGCAACATGCACCCTTTTTGATGATCGGACAGATCACCGACTGGCAGTCGGTGCCGTCACCCCAGTAGTTCCCGCCGGTGGTGGCACAACTATCCTCGGTCATTGGGCCCTCGCAGCCGCCGCCTTCGTAACAGCACGCTCCGGTGGGCGCGGGGCCGCAATTGGCTTGAGAGCACGGAGTGTCGTTGAAAAAAGTACCACCGAGATCCTGGCAGGTGCGGAAAGGCTGCTCGGTGCAGATGCCGGCGACGCAGCACGCCCAACTCGGCGGCGGCGGACAACCGGCGCTGGCGCAGTCGGTGCTCAGACCCTGGAATGTGCCCTGGACCAGAGAACAGTCAGCCGGCGTCACGTAGGCGCAACCGCCGCCGGCAAGACAGCACGCCCCCTTCTCCCGACAGTCCGAGTCGATGCAGAGGATTCCGTCGCCCTGGTAGACGCCTCCTGCTGCCCCGCATGCGGTCTCGGTGACCCCGTCCTCGCATGTACCACCCGGGAAGCAACAAGCGCCAGTGCGCGGAGGATTTTGCGCGAGGACGGAAGGGGCACAGAGAACCACTACGAGGAGCGCCGTACAGAGCTTCGAAGTGGATACAATCTGCGTTCGATGATGACGGCTGGCTTCGTGCATGATGCCGCTCCTCGTTGTCGGAACGTTTCTGCAGCTCGGCGCCTGAGCCGAGTCTCCCTCGTCGATCAACAGCCCGATTCACCCAGTTTCTCGAACCGTCAACTCTCGGTTTTTCGCGTCTCACCGGTTCGCGGCCGCGCGCGGTAGGGCAATCCTGGACTCGATTTCGACAGTGAACATTGTATCGCAGAATCGCGCTCTCTTTGCGAGAATTTGTCTCAATTGGTTTCGGCTCATAGCCACCGGGCGGACTCGATATGATGAGCGTCAGCGCCGTCGAACAGCCCGCGAGGAGAGGAGCCGGGATGAGGGTTGGAGGCGTCATCGGCGTCGTGCTGCTCGGGGACGGCGGTAAGATGAGAGAGCCGCCGTTGCCGGTGGAGACCAGACCGGGAAAGGGCGCGTGAGAGAATCAGTGGAAACACGCATCGTCAATACCGGCTGCCCCGCTCACAACTGCGGTGGCCGCTGTCTTCTGCGCGTCCATGTTCGTGACGGCGTGATCACGCGCCTCGAGACGGACAACCGACCCGAAGATGCCGATACACCCGAGGCACGTCCCCAGTTGCGGGCGTGTACCCGGGGCCGGGCATACCGACGCCGCCAGTATCATCCCGACCGTTTGCAGCGACCGATGCGCCGCACCGGCAGGCGCGGCGAGGGCAGCTTCGAACCGATCTCCTGGGACGAGGCTTTGGACCAATTCGCCTCACGACTCTGCGAGATCCGCGACACCCACGGTCACGGTGCGCTTTTTGTTCCCTATGGCACGGGCGGCTACTCACAGCTCACCGGCTCCGGCGTCGCGCACCGCCTGCTGAACTGTTTCGGTGGCCATCTCGAGCACTACAACAGCTATAGCTGGGGCGCCACGAACATCGTGACGCCCACGGTCTTCGGCACGAGGAAGAGCGGGAACGAGCGGCAGGATTGGCTCAACAGCAAGTACATCATCATGTGGGGATGGAACCCGGCCGAGGCCCGCGATGGAACCAATAGCGACTGGTTCATCCTGCAGGCCAGGGAGCGCGGCGCGCGGATTGTATGCATCGATCCACGCTACACGATGAGCGCCGCGAGCCTCGCCGACGAGTGGATCCCGATTCGCCCCGGCACCGACACCGCGATGATGAGCGCTATGGCTTGGGTCATCCTCTCCGAGGAGCTCTTCGACGCCGATTTCGTCGATCGTTGTTGCTCGGGCTTCGACTCGAGCCGGATGCCAGACGGGCACGAAGACTCGGAGAGCTATAGCGATTACATCCTCGGAAGCCGCGACGGCCGGCCCAAGACTCCGGAATGGGCGGAGGCGATCACCGGCGTTCCCCGCCAAACCATCGCACGTGTCGCGCGGGAGTATGCCACTGCCGGACCGGCCGTCCTTTACCAGGGATACTCCATGCAGCGTCGAGCCTGGGGCGAACAGGTCGTCCGGGCCGGCTGCGCCCTGGCGGCCATCACCGGCAACGTCGGCATCCCGGGCGGGTGGGCGAGCGGTTTGGCGTCGCAACCGACCGCCGGCCCCTTCTGGACCCTTTTCCCTCAAGGGGACAACCCCCACGGGGTCGAGATCCCGACCTTTCTGTGGACCGAGGCCGTCGTTCGGGGCCGTCAGCTCGGCGCCGAGCACGGTGTCCTGGGCCTGCCGCCGGGCGGGCGTCTCGACAGCGACATCAAGCTGATTTGGTCCGTCGCCTCGAATACGCTGGTCAACCAGCACGCAAACATCAATCGCACCACGGCCATGCTGCGAGACGAGGCGCTGGTCGAGTACATCGTGGTTCAGGACAACTTTGTGACACCGAGTGGCCGTTTTGCCGATCTGATCCTGCCCGCCTGCACCCAGTTCGAAACCTGGGGTCTGGCCGACGGCTGGAAGTATGGTCAGGAAGTGATCCTGATGCCTCAGGTCGTCGAGCCTCTCGGGGAGTCTCGCAGCGATTACCGCATCTGTGCGGATCTTGCCGCGCGTCTCGGAATCGAAGAGGCCTACACCGAAGGCCGTGACGAGCGGGGCTGGGTGGAGTGGATCCTCGATCGCTATCGCGAGCAGTGGCTCCCGGATCTGCCCGGACTCGATGAAATCCTGGCCGAGCATCATGGCGTTTACAGTCAATCCGTACCCATCGATCAGGCTCGGATCGCCTTTGCCGATTTTCGCTCCGACCCCGAGGCGCACCCGCTCGAGACGGCGTCCGGAAAGATCGAGCTCTTTTCGGTTGCCATGTACGAGCGTGCCGAGCCCGACGGGATTCCCGCGGTCCCGAAGTACATCCAGGAATGGGAGAGCCCCTTCGGCCCCGAGGCGGAGCGATTCCCGCTCCAGGCGATCGCGAGCCACAGCATGGCTCGGGTCCACTCGACACACGAGAACGTCGATTGGCTTCGCGAGGCCTTTCCACATCGCCTGTTCATCAACCCGCTCGATGCGGAGGAGCGCGGAATTTTGGACGGTGACACCGTTCGCGTGTTCAACGATCGCGGCGAGGTGCTCGTGCCGTGTCGGATCACGCCGCGCATCATGCCGGGTGTCGTGAATCTGCCGCAGGGCGCGTGGTGGACTCCCGACGAATCGGGCACGTGTCAGCGCGGCTCGATCAACGTTCTGACCTGCGAGCGATGGACCCCATTCGCCTTTGGCGCGGCACTGCAGACGGTCATGGTCGAGGTTGCCACGACCGGCGGAGCCGATTCATGACAGATTCCCGGCGGCAGATGACCTTCTCGTTCGATGCGACCGCCTGCTCCGGGTGTCGGTGTTGTCAGATCGCCTGCAAGGACCGCAATGACCTGGAAACGGGACGTCTGTGGCGTCGGGTGTATGAGGTGGCGGGCGGATCCTGGAAAAAGCAGGACCAGGCGTGGCAGAACGACGTGTTCATCAGCAGTCTCTCGATCGCGTGCAACCACTGCGATCGGCCGATCTGTGCCGAGTGTTGCCCGACGGCCGCGATTACCAAGCGGCGAGATGGTGTCGTTCTGCTCGACGAGGGAACGTGCGTGGGCTGCGGCTATTGCGGCTGGGGTTGTCCATACGATGCACCGCAGTACCAGGCCGACGCCGGACATATGAGCAAGTGCTCCTTTTGCGTCGAAGACCTCGACGCGGGGCTCGAACCGGCGTGCGTCGCAGCCTGTCCGGTGCGGGCGCTGGATTGCGGATTTCACTTCGAGTTGGTGGCAAAGCCTGGTTTTTCGGGCGATACCACGGCGATCGGCATCAATCCTCTGCCGGACCCCGAGCTGACTCGGCCGGCGCTGCTGCTGCGCGCCCACCGGAACGCCGCTCGCGGCGAGCGCGAACCGATCGAGGTCGATCCGGCGCCGCCGCGCGGTCTGCGCGAATGGTCACTGGTGGCGTTCACCCTGCTCGGGCAGCTGGCGGCAGGGTTGAGCATGAGCCTCGCGGCGGTCCACTGGTGGTTCTCGAAATCCAGCGACGCGGCCGCTCTGGACCGCGTGGAACAGCTCGGGCTGCCTTTGGTGGCGGTTCTCCTGCTGGCGGCCATGACCCTCTCCCTGCTCCACTTGGGGTCGCCGCGGGGGGCGTGGCGGGCGTTGGCCAACATGGGTTCTTCCTGGCTCAGCAAGGAGATCTTTCTGGCATTCGTTTTTCTGGCTGCGGCGCTGCTGGCAGCCTACGCCCATTCCTTCCGGCCTGCACACCAATCCATAGCTCTTCTCGCTTCTGCGCTCTTCGGTCTGCTCTTTGTCTTCGGCATGGCCCGTGTCTACATGCTGCGCACCGTACCCGCATGGAACCGTCCATCCACCGTGCTGTCCTTCCTGGGAACGTCGCTCGTGCTCGGGGCAATTCTGACCAGCGCGATACTGGCGACAGTGCTGGCGGCCGCGGGTCAGACCTCTGCCCTTGGCCCGGTTCTCGGCTGGCTGGCTTGGATTGTGATTGTGACGATTGCCGTCCTGCGACGCGCCGGTTTTTACGGTTCGTTCCGTCGGGTAGGGATCTGACGGTCAGACCTCTGGCGGGGTCTTAGCCCGTACTTCTCACCAGGCGTCTACTACGGACGGCGAATCACGGCGTCCCGT
>CBDTWX010000155.1:0-11006 GCA_965364305.1 uncultured Thermoanaerobaculia bacterium | reverse complement strand
GCAGAAGACGAGGAAGTGGCGCGCACTGCCGCCGAAGCGGCACGGAATAAGCTCGCGCGCCTCGGCGAGGAGCTGGGCAAAGGTCCCTACTTTGCCGGCGCAGATTTCTCGTTGGTGGATGCGGCTGCCGCTCCAATGATGCAACGCCTGCAGTGGTGTGAAGACATCGAGAAGCTGCAGGTCTTCAACGGCCATCCCAAAGTCGCACAATGGCGCGACGCCCTTCTCGCTCGGCCCTCGGTACAGAGCTCGGTGCTGCCCGACACCGTGGACATCTTCAACGAGTATCTCAAGGGCCGACGGAGCCCGGCACACACCACCGAAGCTTCTTGGCTCGGAACGCTAGCCGCCTAGCCAGCGGCGGTGCCACGTATCACTTTGGCACCTTAGGCCACAAGTGGTTTTTTGAACGGCTTGGTGGAAACAGATTCGACCCAAATGCCAGATATGAGAGGCCCGTGGATTCCTCTCTTGAGCGCCCACCGAAAAGTCATCACCGCCACGATTCCACCCGCCATCACCTCCCGCTCAACCGGCCCGCCCGCCGCTGCCATCGCCCTCGTCTTGGTAGACTCCATTTCCAATGAAGGACATTCCTATCGGCTCACTCTGAAGGAGGCTCGGCATGAGGAGTTTCATGGTGATTCTTGCGGTCGCGTGTGTCGGCGTCGGTGGTGGAATGGTTGCTGCGGACGAATCACTCAAGGTCTTCATCTCGATCGACATGGAGGGGGTGACGGGGGTCGCCAACTGGGAGGACGTCTCGAGGGACGGAAAAGACTACGAGCTGTTCCGTAAAATCATGACGCTCGAGGCGAATGCTGCCGTCGAGGGGGCCGCGGCGGCGGGTGCGACGGAGATCTGGGTGCGGGACTCGCACGGCTCGGCGCGCAACATCCTCCCGGAGCTCCTCGATCGCAGGGCGGTGCTCGTTCGCGACTGGTCCGGGGGGCCCAAGAGCATGATGGAGGGTATCGGCGCTGCGGCCGTTTCGCTCCACCCGGAGGCGACACGCGAGCGGATCCGCGCCGGCGTCGAGAAGGCTCTGAACCGTCTCGACGACTTCGAGCCGTATCGCCTCGAGGCCCCCTATACCCTGGTCGTCAAGCTGAAGAGCGAAGAGACGGTGAATCAAGGTTCCCCCTACCCGGGAGTGGTGAGAACCGGCGAGTGGGAGCTCACCTATTCGAGCGACGACTTCCTTGAGATCATGCTCGCCTTCAGCTACGTGCGGAGATAAAGACCGGCCGAACGCCCCGCACCAGGGAATATAACGGCAACTGGTTTTGCCGAGCTGACGCGACGTTACCCGACCCGGTCGGCCCGACAATCAATGAATCGTTGGGTCATCACGTGTGCAGGGCCCTAGCCCGTACTTCTCACCAATCTTCGGCTGCAAGGCCCGATGCACCGCACCCAGCGCGGTTTTCTCGCCTCGGGGTGCTCGACGTACTGTCAAGTACGCCTCCGCGCCCCTCGGGTCGAAAACGACCCTGGGCACGTCACCTCGAACCTTTCGCTTCGAACGCTGGTGAATAGTCCGGGCGAGCACTCAACTGATTGCGGCGCGGGTTGTGTGCGGTTATCTGATGACGCTGGATGGTGGCATCGTCGACTGGAGCATGTCAGCGATGGGGGCGATAGGTACCACATCCCCTATCGCTGCATTGGCGGCAGGCGTCCTTGGCTCGACCCTTCAGAACGCAACAATGAGGAACCTGGTACCCGGGACCAAATCAACCAGTGTGGAAGTGTGCACGTGGCGCCTATGATGGTCGCTCGCGATGACGGCGTATCAGATCTGGGTGTCCGGGCCATCCTGGTTCGACGCGAGGGCGACGTCGACGACGGTCGCCGGAGAGACGTCGACGATGACGGGAAAGCCGTAGTCCGTGTCGCGGAGCCCATCGACAGCGGAAAAGCGGACGATCTCACCGATACCCGCCGTAGGTCCACCCCTTGCCGCGGCGACGTACACCCAGTCCCCGGCAACCGCCATCTCGACGTCCTCGAAGGCGCCGGTGGAGCTAACGCCGCCACCCGGCAACCATAGGCCCCCATTGTCCGAGGAGCGGAAGATTTTCCAGTAGTGGTTGACCCCATCTTCCCCGCGAACAACAGCGAAGTAGTTCCCCGTATCCCAATCGAAGTCGAGCTCGATCTGCCTGGCTCCGGTGTAGATCGGGGTGATCGGTTGGTCGGCAAAGGCGGTCGTCAGGGCCAGCGCTCCCATTGACGCCAGCGCGATCAGAACGAACTCCGTCTTCATGGCAACCTCCCCAGAATCCAAGGGAAAGCTATCAAGGACAGAGGGATCGGACCTTTGAACTTTGCGATAGTGACCTTGATGATCATTGATGCAATTCAATCAGCCGCCCGACCGCAAGGGTGGCACGCACACATTTCCACACTTGAACTGCTGTCAGCGGTGCTCGGAGATCCCGGTGTCGAGGTGGTCGAGCCGGCCCGTGATTTCGATGTCGTTGCGCTCGAGGCGGAGGTCCTTGTTGAGCCGCGTGGTCACCGAGTTCGTGTCTCGGTGCCAGTGGAACATTTCTTGACCTTTTTGAGTGCCAGGCCCAACGACTCAACGGTTTTCGAGCGTGACAGCCTAGAATCGTCAAATCGTTGGGCCTGGAACCCAAGCGGGCCCTTTGTGTCGGTGCGATCGATTTCTGACATCGGATGAGAGGGGGATGCGGTGCGGATCGTGCTCGGAATCGTCTTCATGTTGTGGTGGCCGATCTATCTCGGTCAGCTGGTCTCGGTCGTGAACTTCCCACTGGCCCAGAGGCTCGGCCTGCAGGAAAAGCCGGGGCCTACCATCGATCCATTGGTGAGCAGGCTCGAAATCGGCACCGCCCGGTGGGACCTGGTGTCGCTCTGGGTGCTGCCGGTGGCCGGCATCCTGATGCTAGTGGACCACAGCTGGTGGCCGGCGTTCGCTCTTGTCGGAGGCGGTGTCTGTTTCGACGCCGGCGGCCGAGAGGCCGTCAAGCTTTCGGGGCTGCGCAACCACGGCGTGCCGGTCGGCACCGCCAAGGAGTTCCGGGTGGCGATGGGGGGGATCTACACCGTCCTCGTGATCCTCGGCGGGCTGGGCATCGGCGCCGGCCTGGTCGAGATCCTCTGATCCTGGGACGCCATTAATCTCGGATGGCACCCGTGACAACGCAACAGTAGTGCATAGGTGAACGCGGCGCTCATGCGGGGCCATCCCGTCCATCACCGTACGGCTTTCAGAATGTGCGAGTAGAGGAACTCGATGGGAGCGTTCTCTTCGTTCCAGCCCCGGGCGCCGGCGGTGACCACGACGACCATGTCGTGCTCGGGAACGACAAAGATGTACTGGCCCTTGAAGCCGAATGCGCCGTAGATATCTTGTCTGCCCCGACCCCCGGGAGCTGGGGGCAGCACCCACCACCAGTAGCCGTAGCCGACGACCCGGTCGGGCCGACCCTCGAGCTCGACCTGCCGGGACAGAGATTCGGCGACCCAGGAGGCGGGCAGGATCTGCTGCTCCTCCCAGCGCCCTTTTCGCAGGTACAAGAGACCGAGCTTGGCCATGTCCCGCGAGCGGAGGTGCAGCCCGCCCCCGGTATGCGGATGTCCCTCGGCGTTGCGGTACCAGCGGGCCCGCTCGACTCCCAGCGGTGCGAACAGGTGTTTTTCCGCATACGCGTCGGCGTGTACGCCGGTGCGGGCCTGGAGGATCGCGGAGGTGAGTATCACCGCACCAGAGTCGTACCGAAAGCTCGTCCCGGGCTCCGCGATCATCGGTCGATCGAGAATGAACTTCGTCCATCCTCGGCTCATGCTGTTGAGCTCGAAGTGCGGGGAGCCCGGACCGCGCTCGTGATAGTCCGTGCCGCTGCGCATGGTCAGCAGGTCTTCGAGCGTCATCCTCCGCTTGCGCGCATCCACGTTGGCGATGTCATCCGTTTCGGGAAAGAATGCCAGGACCTTCTCGTTCACGTCCTTGATCTCGCCCCGGGAGATGGCGATGCCCACCAGCGCCGAGGTGAAGCTCTTGCTGACCGACTGCAACTCGTGAAGCTCCTCGGCGCCGTGCCCGTTGAAGTACTCCTCGAGCACGAGTCGCCCGTTGCGAACGATCAGCAGACTGTGGATGTTGCGGATCTCATTCTCGCGCAGGGCGGCGACGAGGCCGGAGAGCCGCTCACCGTCCAGCCCCTGCTCGGCGGGATTCGAGCGCATCCAGCCCTCAGTCGGCCAAGGCCAACCTCCAACGCCAGAGATGCCGGCCTGGCATATCAGGACGGCCAGCAAAGCAGCGGATCGGATCATGCCAAACAGGATACCGTGCAATGGTGCCACAATGGTGCCACGTTCACACTTCCACACTTGTGTTGCTGTAAGCGGTGCTCTGAGATCGCCGCGTCGAGGTGGTCGAGTCGGACCTTGAATTCGGAGTTGTTGCGCTCGAGGCGGAGGCCCTTTTTGAGCCAACTGGTCACCGAGTTCGGGTTCGTTCGGACGAGGGCGGCAATGTCACTGACGCGAAACCGGTAACGTCCAATGGCGAGCAGCGAAATGCCGGCCACCGTTTCCATTCGAACCACGAACTCGCCACGAGCTACGCGGCAGTCTACGTGATAGACCCTCTCAGGGAGGAAAAGGCGAGGATGTCGCGGCATGGGATCCCTCCCACGCGCGGATGGGACAACCCGATTCTCCTCAGCCCCTCCCACAAATCAACAAGTGTGGAGTGTGTGCGTGGCACCCATGATGCAAGCGCACTCCAATGGGTGGCACAGATGGTATGGTAAAATCACCCAACGAGAGACACGAAAAATGAAATCGATGACCGGCCATTGTCTCGCCGACGACGGTACCAACCTGGGGATCGGCGCACGACATTTCCGCGATCCGGCGCGAGCGCCACAGCGCCTCATGGGCCGAGTGAAGAGATCACGCCAGATCTTCAGGTTGGCTGTTGTGAGCATTGTCTGTGGGTTGTTTCTCGGGTTGCGGCTCGCCGCTGCGGAGGTTCCCATCGACGCGTCGTTGACTGACGCTCGGCAGATCATTCTCGATTTCGATCGTGATTCGCAGAATTTCTTCGCCGCCGTTCGACATCAGGATAAGAAGATCGGGCTGTATCACTCCGACGACGGAGGAAAGACCTGGGTCGTCGGGCCTGGCCTGATTGAAGATGCTATTGTCGACATCGACATGGTCGTGGCTGGCGACTACGTGTACGTTGCCGCGGCACTCGTCGGTTCAAGCAAAGCCGACCTTATCCGATACTCGGCTGCCACTGGCGCGGTTGACCACGACTACGGGCGTCACACGGTGCTCGATGTGGCGCCGGCAGTCATCGTGGACGTCGCTCTCGCATCAGATCAGGATGGGGCGGACTCCGAGGTCTACTATGCCTTTATCACGAGTGACGGCGTTCTACGGTTCTTCGTCGACTCCTCTTCGGACGGGACTACTTTTTCCACCCTTGCGCCTGGTATTTCCGACGCCTGCTGCGGTCTCGACATGACCTTCAATCCCAATTCTCTCGACCACGACATCTTTCTCTCATACTGGGACGGGTTTTCGACGCCAGCGATTCACGTCTGGCGTTCCACTCCATGGGAGGAGGTCAACTACTGGGGGCCCGAGACATCTCAGCACACGAGCGCTGTCTCGGCCTTTGGCGACCAGGTCATTTTCTGCCACTCATGGGTCTGGCCCGATGGCCTCAGCGTCTGGGAGCAAAGGAGTTACGGCGACACCGACAATTGGGTGTTTTCGCCGCTCGACATCCCGCTTCCGGGTGAGAGCTGGTACAGCGGTTGTGACGTGACGGCTCGGGGAGGTCGGGGATTCGCAGCGGCGTATATCCACGACAGCGGTGATTTCGATTCCGTCTACTTTCGCCGGCACGCAGATCCCAACTCAATGGCGCCGTGGGAAGCGCGGGTTCCCGTCAACGAGCACGACGCCGCGGCCGAGCTTGATTACGGCACCAGCCTGACCTGGTTCCCTCCCGATTACTACGCCCTCGCCTACATCGGTGACCCCGGGAACATACCCTACTTCACCCTTATCGAGATACCCGTGTTCGCCGACGGCTTCGAGTCAGGCGCCACCTCGACGTGGTCTACAACCGTCCCCTGATCGGGACACTGTCAACGGTGCCACAACGGTGCCACGTACACACTTCCACATTTGTGGTGCTGTCAGCGGGGCTCTGAGATCGCCGCGTCGAGGTGGTCGAGCCGGGCCTTGAGGTCGAAATCGTTGCGCTCGAGGCGGAAGCCCTTGTTGAGCCGGTCGGTCACCGAGCTCAGGTGTTTTCGTATCAGCGGTTTCAGTTTCCCACGATCCCCGGACCTGATACCCATAGTGTGCACGCGGCGCCCGCGCCGTCTATTTCGGGCTTGACTCTTGATAGAGGCACGGATGCCAAAAGGTCAAGATCGTCTGAATATTCCTGATCCCTTTTCCTTCCGATTGTCGTTTGGAGAGTCAAAGGGCGACGATACGGGAGGCCATCATGCAAGCTGCGGTGAGTATCGGGCATTTTCTTCACTACCTGGGAGCCGGACTCTTGGTGCTCGTGGTATCGACACCGATGGCCGGGGCCGACGAGGACGGGTTCATTATCCGCAGGGGGTTCTTTGCGGAGATCACCGATACCGAATCTGCGTCGTTCGAGATTCAATCTTTCAGGATGAGTGGTGACGGCACGCGGGTCGCCTACTTCGGCTGGAACGGGGCCAACCACGAGCTTCGAGTGATCGACGGCGATTCCTCGAACGATACGTTGATCGAGGAGACCGAGCAGTGGTTGGGCCTTCTGAAGGGTCAGTACGACATCTCTGATGACGGCTCGACCATAGTCTACTTCCGATACACCAGCATCGCTGACCCTACTCCCGAGCTGGTGGTCTACGACGTCGCAACCATGACAAGGACCCAGATCCTGAAGACGGTTCCGGTGTCCAACTGGGGGACCCCGGAGAACTGGGTGATCGAGCCACAGGAGAACGGGAGGCTGATCCGCCTCTCCGGAGATGGTTCCAAGGTCTTTTTTGTCAACCGCTTCGGGCCGACCTACGGCACCCCCTACTTCTCCGGCTTCACTATCTACAGCATCAACACGGACGGGAGCGGGCTCACCGTGGTGCTCGAGACCAACGACATCCAGTCGATCCCCGGCATTGGTGTTGACTCGACATCGCTGGTGCCTTGGGAAGGCGAAATCGCGACCAACTCCACGGGGTCGAAGCTGGTGGTCCCGATGTCGGGGAGCAGTGCCGAGACGGACCTGGTGGTGATGAATGGGGACGGCAGCAACCCGACGGTGATCCAGGATGTTCGCGACGGCGCCTTCTACGGCCCGGCCATGTCCGGGGACGGCACGAAGATCGTCTACTCGCGCGGGGGCACGGCCGTCCCGGAGGACACCGGGATCTTCGTAACGGGTCCGGATCTGCCCCAGAACCCGGTTCGGGTCGAGCCCAATACCGGATACTGGTGGGTCTTCCCGGAGATCTCGACCGACGGTGGAACCGTGGTCTACAACTTCGACCAGGGCGGCGGCAGCAGCCCAGCGATCCGATGGGCCAGCTCGGCCGGCATGCGCAGACTTCCGATTTCCTACCTGACGGTGACTGCACACTCTACGACGGCCATGGTCGCCGAGGGTGGTCAGACGATCTTCTTTCTGGGAACCACAAGCCGCAATGGATACACCGAGCTCATCCGCTTCGACTTCACTACGACCCCTTTCTTGGGCATGCCGAGGGTTGACAGCGTTTCTGGGAGCCCCGACATGTCGATCGGTATCGGCGGCGGAAACCACACCTTTTTCTACTCCACGACCGGCAGCAATCTGCGAGAGATGTACGCTTTCCCCTTCACCGATGATCCCGCCGAGCTTTATTTCTCTGGTTTCACCGGTTTCGCCACCTGGGGTTACCTCTACGACGACGGCGCCACGGGCGGCGATGCGACGGCCGATGACGGCATCTTCACCGACGATGGCGTGTACCTGAACGTCGCGCCACCGGTGGAGTTCTTCACTGTACGGGCAGGAGTGGCGTCGGACGACGGTGAGGCGGCCTTCGCCGACTTCCTGTGCGCCTTTGGAGACGCTTACGACGGGATCTTCTCCGACGGATTCGAGTCGGGGGATACCTCCGCCTGGAACGCGGCGTTCCCGTAGCGTTCGTATTGGTGCCTGGGAGAACTTTTCAAACTCCGGTGTTGTGGTGTGATGGGCGGAGAGGGAAGGGGATGCCGAGGCGTTCGCGAGTCTTCGGTCCGCGCTGGTCTGACGAAAGTTGCCACATGCACACTTCCACACTTTTGGTACTGTTAGCGGTGCTCTGAGATCGCGGTGTCGAGGTGGTCGAGCCGGGCACTGCACTCGGGGTCGTTGTGCTCGAGGCGGAGGCCCTTGTTGAGCCGGTTGGTCACCGAGCTCAGGTGTTTTCGGACGAGGATCGCAACGTCACAGACGCGAAGCCGGTAATGTCCGATGGCGAGCGTGACGAGCTCGACCGGTTGTCGCGCCAGATCTTGGCCTCTGGACCACGACGAGAGATCCGCCGGCGAAATGCCGGCCACTTTTCCCGTCGAGCAATGTGCAACATGGAACCCATGCTTGCGTGGCAGCCTTGAGGCACTACCTTGACAGGAGGGGTCCCAGCCGTGAGGACGCCGAAAGGAGTTGCCGTGATAGCGAGTGAGACGGTCAAAGTCCAGTGCCCGTACTGCGGTGAGTGGGTCGAGCTGTTCGTCGACGCGACCCTCCCTCACCAACAGTACGTCGAAGACTGCGAGGTCTGCTGCCGGCCGATGGTCGTCACGATCGACGCGACCGCCGAGGATCCGATCGTCAACGTAACGCGAGAGAACGAGTGACACGCGCTCGGATGCCACGTATCTCATCGTGACCCCAGTAATTCAATAGATGTCGTAGGTAGCTCCGGGAACAAAAAGGCGGGGATGTCGCGGCACGGGATCCCTCCCATGCGCGGACAAGACCCCTCAATCCTACGGAACCACCCTCACGATGCGACAAGGTGAAACGTGGTACCCATGCACGACGGAAAACAAATCAACAATTGTGGATGTGTGTATGTGGCACCCTTTGGCTGTTTGTCCTTCGCCTGATCTACGGCGTCAACGGACCGTGCGCGACCACGCGCCGCTGTTGGCGGTCTCGAACCCGTCGACGAAGATTGCCGGATCGGCACCGACCGACATCACGAGCCTGACCGCCATCTCGTTGGCGGCGCTGAGGTTCCACGGAAACACCTCGCTACCCGGCAAGGTGGTCGTGGCGCCCATATAGGGCACCGTACGCCCCTGAAGGTCGGCGGCACCGGTCTCCCAGAACCAGTCGCTGGTGCCCGCACCCACCGAGTCGTTGACGATGCTGATCCAGTAGGTGCCGCGGTCGAGCTCGAGGGGTGGACTCAGCGAGCCGAGATCGTAGATGAACTCGGTGAAGCCGAGCACCTGTTGGCCGGTGGTGCTGCGGCTCACCGGGCCGCTGTACGACCACACCATGGAGCCGGGCGCCGGCGGGAGACCGGGCGTGTAGAAGGTGTTGTGGTAGATGTCGATCTCGAACCAGTCGGTGAAAACACCGGCGGTGTAGGCGCCCCAGAACCGGAGGCTGTCGACCACGATGCCGTTGCCGTCGACCTTGAAGTTGGCGGCGACGATCTGGCGGATGTTCTGGCACAGGTCGCACGCCAGATCGGATGGGAACCCGGTCGCTCTGTTCGGTTGCTGATCGACGCCCTCGGACGCGCCGTTGTCGTGTACGTCGGCCCAGGCGCCATCGATGTTGTCGTAGGGATCAGGGTCGAACACCTCCGAGAAGACCATCGCGCCGGCGCCGATCATCGAGTTGGCACCACTGTCGATGGTGACGGCGACGGAACAGGTCGTGCTCGCGCCGCTGCCGAGCGATCCCACGTCCCACTGCAGCACACCGCCGCTCGGTGGTCCTGCCCCGCAAGTGTCGCTCGACCACGCTGCCCAGTCCGGTAGCAGGGCGTACGCTGCCACACCCGTCGCGGTGTTCGGCCCGTCGTTGGAGGCGGTCAGGGAGTAGGCCGCCGATGTACCTGGAGCGGGCGATTGAGGAGAGGCGGTGGCAGTGATCGACAGGTTGGCCTGGTTGGCAGCACCCCTGACGGCGAAAAATGACGCCTGGAATGGGTCGGAGGCGCCCACCAGGCCGTTGCCGCTCAGCTCGGTGTACACAAGGCTCGTGGCCTGGAGCCTGTTCGCCAGCGGGATCAGCACCGTGTTGAGATGGGTCTGGCCCGTAACCGGCTGGAACGGCGCGTCGAGGACGAACCCGTGGCCGGAAAGATCGACGCTGACATCCAAGGCGGAGACACTGACGTCGAAGCTCAGAGTCAGTTCTCCGGTCACCGGATTGTAGGTGCCGCCGGTCGCAACGAAATCGACTGTCTGTCCTCCTGCCCCCTGGCGATAGCCGGTGAGAGTCAACGAACCGCCTGTGAGAAGCGGACCACCACCCCCGGTCGCCACCGTCTCATCCACCGTCAGGCTGCCGTCGATGCCGAACAGGGCGACGTTGTGCGGGGGCGGCAAGCCGGTCTCCGGGGGTCCGGAGACGGTGTACACGACCCAGCTCCAGCCTCCCAGGTAATTGGGATCGAAGCTGACGATGCTCCCAATATCGAATCGTTCGACGTCGTCACCGTCACCGAGCAGGCCATTGGCGCCGGGCAGCAGAAACGCCGCTGCGGCATCCGCAGCCACGATTTGGTACTCCTGAGCTTGCGCGAGGGACGCCACGAGCGCGGTAGCGATTGCCATCATGACCAACTGCTGTTTCACTGTGAACCTCCAATGGGTTGATTGGCGTTGATCTCGGCCAGTGTCCAGCTTCTGGCGGTATGAAAGTCTGGCGATGCGGCGCAGGCAAGCGCTTCCAGCTGGATTCCGCGTTTGTGTTGCCTGGCGACACTCAGCTCGACCGTACACTCGGCGGTGGC
>CBDTWX010000154.1:0-11049 GCA_965364305.1 uncultured Thermoanaerobaculia bacterium | reverse complement strand
CCGCCGATGAGCTGGCCGCAGTCGCCGAGGAACACGGGCATGCGCTGGCCCTGACGGCCCCCGACCTCGACCGGCTCGCCGCGATCGCAGCCGGGCTCAAGGAGGGAGGATTCCACGACCTCATTGCGGCCTTCGAGACCCACTCGCTGGCCGAACGCTTCCAGACCAACTCGATCGCCCGGCGGGCGGCGATCAAGGCGAACTTCAAACCGCTGGGGTTGCCCTTTTTGCGATTCATCGACCGGACGGATCTGGTGGCCGGCACCATCGAGGCGGTCAACGAGATCGCCAAGTACGGCGGGATCTGCGTCCTGCCGGCATTCGACGCCGCGCAGGTGGCGTCGCTGATCACCCTCCGTCTCAACATCTTCACCGATCCCCAGAAGCCGATCCAGGTGGAACCGAAAATCTACCCGATCGGTGAGCCGGACGCCGACTCGCCGGTCTTTCTGACCACCAACTTCTCGCTGACCTACTTCATCGTCGGCGGTGAGATCGAGAACAGCGGCCTCAACGCGTGGTTGGTGGTGCCGGAGTGCGAGGGCATGAGCGTCCTCACCGCGTGGGCGGCGGGCAAGCTCACGGGTGCGACGGTGGCCAAGTTCTGCAAGGAGATCGGCCTCGAGGAGAAGGTCAACCGCCGCGAGATCATCATCCCCGGGTTCGTGGCGCAGATCAGCGGTGACCTCGAAGAGAGCCTTCCGGGATGGAGCGTGCTGGTCGGTCCTCAGGAAGCCTCCGACCTCGAGAGCTTCATCAAGGCCAGGTTGAGCTAGGAAGGGCGCCGTGCCGACCGTCGAGTTCCTCCCCGACCACACGACCTTCGAGGCGTCCCCGGGCACCCCGCTGGTCAAGGTGGCGCAGCAGGCGGGGGTGGATATCGAGATGCCCTGCGGCGGGGACGGCTCGTGCGGCCGGTGCATCGTGCGCGCGACCGGCGGCGAGGTCGAGACCGAGAGCCTCGGTCGAATCCCTTCGTCGGCGCTGGCGTCGGGCTATCTGCTGGCGTGCCGAACCCGCGTCGGTGATGAGGCGGTGACGGTCGAGCTCCCGGACAGGGCTCCGGCGGAGGGTCAGTTCGCGGACACCGAGGCGCGATCACTGGTCGACCCGGCACTGATGCCTCAGGCGGACGACATCGATCCCTTGGTTCGCAAGCTCCATAACCGGGTGCCGCCGGCGCGGCTCGAGGACGGGCTCTCCGATGTCGATCGTCTACGGGCGGCCTTGCGCCGGGACCGCCCAACCGACGAGGTCTTTTGCACCCTGACTGCAGCGAGATCGACCGCCTCGGCCCTCCGCGAAGAGCAGGGGAGGGTTACGGTCACCGTTCTCCCGACGAATGGCGATTTGCGAGTCCTCGACATCGAGGCCGGAGACACGACCGCCCGCCACTACGGAGTGGCAATCGATGTGGGGACGACATCGATCGCCGCGCAGCTGGTCTATCTGCCGACCGGCGCGGTCCTCGCCACCGAGAGTGATTACAACGCCCAGATTTCGTGCGGCGTCGATGTGATCAGCCGCATCAACTTCGCCGCCAAACCGGCGGGTCTCGAGGAGCTGCGGAGGCGGGTCCTCAAGACCATCAACCGTCTGGTGTGCAAGGTGGCGTTCCGTCGCGGGGTCAACCCGGGGGAGATCTGCCACGCGGCGGTGGCCGGCAACACGGTCATGACCCATCTGCTGCTCGGGCTGCAGCCGGAGCACCTCCGGCTCGAGCCCTACACGCCCACCGTGCTTCAGCCGCCGGATCTCTGCGCCGGCGATGTCGGTCTCGGAATTCTCGCCTCCGCACCGCTCGAGCTCGCGCCCTGCGTGGGCAGCTACGTCGGCGGCGATATCACCGCCGGTCTGTTGTGCACCGATCTTGCGATTGACAAGCACGCGGTCAACCTCTTCGTGGATATCGGAACCAACGGCGAGATCGTCATCGGCAACACCGACTTCTTGATGTCGTGCGCCTGCTCGGCCGGGCCGGCCTTCGAGGGTGGCGGCATCGAGTGCGGAGTGCGCGCCGCTGCGGGTGCCATCGAAAGGGTGGCGGTCGATCTGGACACGGCCGCGCCCACCTGCTCGATCATCGGCGACAAGAAGCCGCTGGGCATCTGCGGATCGGGGATGATCGATCTCCTGGCCAACCTCCTGCGGACCGGGTGGATCAACCGCAGGGGCGAGCTCGACCGCTCGCGTCGGTCAGCCCACATCGTTCTCAACGGCAGGCGTGCCCGCTATCTCCTCGTGCCGGACGCGGACAGCGCCGACGGGAAACCCATCTCGGTCGCCGAGACCGAGATCGAGAACGTCATCCGCGCCAAGGCTGCTGTCTTCGCTGCGGCAGCGTTGATGCTCGATCATGTCGGTCTCGGATTCGGCGATCTCGACACGGTCTACATCGCGGGCAGCTTTGGGCGATTCCTCGATGTTCGGCAGGCGGTTTTCATCGGCATGGTGCCGGATATCTCGCACGACAGGTACCAGTTTCTCGGCAACTCGTCGCTCACCGGTTCATACATGACGCTGGTGTCCCGGGAGCATCGCCGGAGGCAGCTCGAGACCGCCGGGCGGATGACCAATATCGAGCTCAGCACCGAGCCCGAGTACATGGACCGGTACACCGCGGCGCTCTTTCTACCCCACACCGACCTCGGCCTCTTCCCGTCGTTCAAGGTGGAGACGGTGCCTGGCACCGCCGAGACCGCTTCAGGTGAGGGAGAATGACACATCGTCAGCGGTGCCTGGCACCGCCACGAACGTCCCGGAAAACCGAAGACGGTGCCAGGCACCGCCACGAACGGAGCGGAAACACGAAAATGATCCATCGTCAGCGGTGCCTGGCACCGCCACGGGCGTCAAGGAGGACTGAATGAGCGATCTGCAGCAAATCAGCGAAAACCCGCAAAATGGCGACGACGAGACAGTCGCCGGGGCGGCGTGATGCGAGCCCCACTCGAACGACTGCAAACCGGCGAGATCCTCTGCTCCGACGGAGCCTGGGGGACCCAGCTCATGGCGCGCGGGCTCAAACCCGGTGACAGCCCGGAGGCCCTGAATCTGTCCAGCCCGGAAGCCCTGGTCGAGGTCGCCACCCTCTATGTCGAGGCCGGCGCCCAGCTCATCACAACAAACACCTTCGGTGGCTCGTCGCTCAAGCTCCACTCCTACGAGCTCGACGACCGCACCGAGGAGATCAACCGGGCGGCCGTCGAGGTCCTCAAACCGGTGGTTGCGGACAGGGCCTATATCCTGGCTTCGGTCGGCCCCACCGGCAAGCTCCTCAAACCCTATGGCGACACCGAACCGGAGGCCATTGCCGAGGCTTTCAACCGTCAAACGGGAGCCCTCGTCGAGGCCGGCGCAGATCTCATCTGTATCGAGACGATGATCGACCTCACCGAGGCCCGTCTGGCCATCGAAGCCGCGCGGTCTCACTCGGCCGAGATCCCGATCATCGCCACCATGACCTTCGACGCCACGCCGCGCGGTTTTTTCACCACCATGGGGGTCACGGTCGAGCAGGCGTGCACCGGCCTGGTCGAGGCCGGGGCAAACATCGTCGGTTCGAACTGCGGCAACGGGATCGACAAGATGATCGCGATCGCGAAAGAGTTTGCGACCCACTCGTCGGTGCCGGTGATCATCCAGTCCAACGCCGGGGTTCCTGAAAACGTGGGTGGCGAGGTCATTTACCCCGAGTCCCCGGAGTTCATGGCGGAGAGGGTGGGGCAGCTCATCGATCTCGGAGTCGTCATCATCGGCGGTTGCTGCGGCACCGGCCCGGACCACATCCGCGCCCTGCGATCGGCGATCGACGGCTACCGTAGCTGAGCCCGGTGTGAGAGGCTGATTGAGGAGAAAACAGGCCAAGGAAGGACCATGAGCTCAGACTCTGATCTCGTCGGCATTCGATCGTCGCATTACAGACCGCTGCAACCCGAAGGCGTCACGCGGATGGCCGAGGCCGTCTTCGAAGTGCTCGCTCGATCCGGTGTCGCGGTCTACTCCGACGAGGCCTTCGGTGTTTTTTCGACCGCCGGTGCGGAGGTCGAATTCGACACCCGCACCGTCAAGCTGCCCAGGTCGCTGGTCGAGGACTGCATCGACTCCAACCCGTCGGCCATCACCCTTCATGCGCGAAACGAGAGGTACGACGCGGTGCTCGAAAAAGACCGCGTCCACTATGGCACCGGCGGGACCGCCATCTTCGTCCTCGACCCCGACACCGGGGAACGACGCCCGTCAACCGTGGACGACGTGATCCTCAATGCACGGATGGTGGATGCCCTGAAGAACATCCACGTCTTCACCATCAACGTCTTCCCCAACGAGATTGAGGACCAGGACCACATCGACGTCAACCGTTTCTTCCACGCGTTCGACAACACGACCAAGCACGTCATGGGCGGCATCTACTCGATGACCGGCTGCCGAAACGTGGTCAGGATGGCCGAGGAGATCGCCGGTGGCGCCGAGGTGTTGCGCGCCGAGCCCTTCGTTTCCTTCATCACCCTGGTCATCAGCCCCTTCAAGATCGACAAGATCTACGGCGATATGACCTGCTACCTGGCGCGCGAGGGGCTGCCCGTGGTCGTCCCCACTGAGCCGATCGCCGGGTCGACCTCGCCGGTGACCCTGGCCGGCAACGTGCTCACCCACGTCGCCGAGACCGTGGCCGGCATCTGCCTGGTCCAGTGCGTCAACAAGGGCGCACCAGGTATCTGCGGCAGCGTCGGCTCGATCCCGAATCTCCGGACGATGGACCACCTCGCTGGCCCGATCGAGCGCGCCATGGTCAACGCCGCCTCGTCGCAGATGGCGCAGCACTTCGGGATCCCGATGTACTCCACCGGCGGCACCACCGACGCCAAGGAGGTCGAGGTCCAGTGCGCCTACGAGACCGCCATGTCGAGCCTGCTGGCGGCCATGTCCGGCGCCAACTACATTCACGACATCGCCGGGCTCATGGAGTCGGATCTGACGGTGGCCTACGAGAAGCTCGTCATCGACGACGAGATCCTCGGCATGAACCAAAGGGTGCTGCGCGGCATCGAGGTCTCGGACGACACCCTGGCCGTCGATCTGATCGCCAAAGTTTGCGAGGAGACCGGTTCCAACCGGCATTTTCTGGCCGAGCACCACACCGCCGAGCACATGCGGGACGAGTTCTTCTTCCCGACCCTCGCCAACCGCGAAAAACGAGCCGTGTACCGCACCGACGACACCGCGCTGGCGAGGGCGAAGGCCTTCGTCGCCGAGCTTCGCGCCGCAACACCGGAGCACCGCATCGAGGGCGCCGTCCGGCAGAGGATCCTCGACCAGTTTCCGGAGATCGTCAGGTAGCACCGGCCGCCGCGCCGATCCAACGGGCAGCCGGGCGATCCGGATCCGGGAGAAAGCCTCGACCCGACCGAGTTTCTCGCTCGCGTGATCATGCACATTCCGGAGCCCCGCGGCACCTGGTTAGGTACTACGGGCCGTACTCTAATGTTGCGCGTGGCAAGCGCCGGCGGCAGGACGAGGTCACCATAGGCGCTGCGCCTCGAGACATCGAGCATGCCACCCTGGTTCAGGCCGACCGGGATGAGCGCCCCGAGGCCCGCGCCCAGCTCCGCCGCATGGCGCGGGTATCCCGGGCCTCGTCACGAGCCGCACGGGAGGCCGGGGCGACGCCCGCACCCCCAACCTCCCCATCCTCAGCGTCAGCCTTCCGGCGCTTGCCCCTCGACACGTTCGAGTACCACCCGTAGTACCGCACCAGGTGCCGCCGCGGCTCGGGGATGTGCATGATGACGCGGGCCACGAACTCGGCCGGATCGAAGGCCTCGGCAGCATCGCCGGGCGGCAGAGTGCGACCGCCGTGGCCTCCTTTCGCCCGATAGTGCACGACACCCTCCCCACCCCACTGGACCCGCTCGAGGCTGATCGGCGGCCGCATTATGTAGCACGCCAGCCGCTCCACCGCGGGCTGGTCCTCTGGCTCCACCCGCACCCTGTTGTGCACGGAGAAGCCCGTGTGTCGCCACGACAGCAGGAGCTCGATCCGCTCGTCTGAGAGGAGCCCGACGCCCTGCAGCAACCTCATCACCTTGTGCCGGAACAGGAGTTCTGCTGAGTGCTCATCGACGAAGCCCACAGGGACCCACTCACCGCCCCGGTTCCAACCGCCGCGCGACACCAGTGCGTGGACGTGCGGATGCCAATTGGCCAAGTCACCCGCGGTTTGGACCACGGTAACCATCCCCGGCCGTATGTCCTCGTCGCCGACCGCCGCGCGCATCAGCTCGAGGACCGTCTCCCAGGCCGTCCGTGCGAGCCCGCCGAGGAGCTCCCGGTGGTGCAGGAAGTAGGGCCGCAGCATCTTCGGGATGACGAAGACCCACTGGGCATGCCCGACCTCCTCCAAGACCTCCTCGGCCAGCACCGCCGCGGTCGCCGCCGATCGCTTCGCCGCGCACGACGGGCACAGCTCCCGCGTCTTGCACGAGAACGCGAGCAGGTACTCCTCGGCACACTCGGGACACCGGATCCGGGCGAAGCCGTTCTCAAAGAGGCCGCAGTCGAGGTACCGCCGCACCTGCTCGTCGACGAAGCCGCGCCAGAACCCATACCGCTGCTCGAAGCGCTCCTCCCATTTGCCCTTGACCTCGTCGTAGTGCGCCTCGACCAGGCGGTACAAGGGTGTCGCGCGCGGGTTGCGCGGCCGGTAGACGCCGGACGGCGCACACTCTGCGGACACGGCAGGCCCCTTGCCTGTCGCAGCGTGGAGGGATCACCCCAGGGTCACCCGGACCAGCTCGAAGATCAAGCTCGCGAAACAGAGTGGAACGATCAACGCCGCCCCGGAGGGCGACCCGGTGGTCGTGTCGTCACCCCGGCAGGTGCTCCAGGTCATCCAGGTCCTTGTGCCTGCCCGAAGCCATCCCAGGAGAGCCCGCGGAAATAATGAACGTGGCGCCACCGAAGTCATCGTCGTCGGGTGCCCGTGCCTGTCGACCACCCACACCGACAATGCCGCAACCGTGTGGAATCTCGATTGGGAGGTTCTCGCTGGCGAGCTTGTAGTGCCCGGCGGGAAAGAGGACCATGCCGCCTTGACCTTGAGTTATCCCGTCTGACCTGCGTCGTCCTGCTCGGCGGCGGTGTAGAGGTGGCGGCCAGAGGGGTCCCAGGTGGCAGCGGCGACCCCGGCGAGGCCGGCGCCGATGTCGCTCCAGTCACCCGACGGGCTCGTGTCCTGGAAGATGTACGCGGCGCCGAGACCGGCAAACTGAGCCCCGACAACCGCGGTCCTGGCGTCGACGGCCACTGCACAACCGAAGTCGTCGCCCGTCTCACCGTCGGAGGCCGTGAGCCTGATCGGCCTACCGCCGCGCGAGGATGCCGGGTCGGTTGTCCACCTTGGCGGCCGGCTGGTATCCGCCGGCCAGACCGAGGTCGGCGAAGACCTCGGTCATCTGTTGGTTACGGCACAGCAGCGCGCCAGGCGATGAAGCTGCCGAACTCGAAGCCGTCGCGGAAGAGGCGGTCGTCCTGGTCTTCGAAGACCACCACCGCGTCGTCGCCGTCGCCGGTGAGGTAGAGCAGCCGGCCGCTCGGCGCCCACGCCGCGGCCCAGGCGCCGGTCAGACCGCGGGTCACCGTGGTGCCGTTGGCCAGGGTGCCGGTGAAGGTCAGCACTCCGGTGGCCTGATCGCGCTCGAAGACCGCCACCGCGTTGCTCAGCTCGCCGCACACCACCACCAGGTCGCCCGCGGGCCGCACTGCCACCGCGCGCGCACCGTCGAGGCCACTGACACCGTCGATGCCGTCCTTGAGCACCTGCACGAAGGTGAGCGTGCCGGTGGCCGGGTCACGGTCGAAGACCACCACCGCATCGTCCAGGTGGCCGGTGGCGTAGAGAAACTCGCCATCCGGGCTGGTCGCCACCGCGGCGGCGTTGTCGAGGCCGTCGACACCGCCGACGCCGTCCTGCTGCATCTCGACGAAGTTGAGCGCCCCGGTGACCGGGTCGCGGGCAAAACCGGCCACCGCATCGTCGTCGTAGCCGGCAACGTACACATGGCCGCCGTCCGGGCTCACCACCACGGTGCGGGCGCCGGCCAGGCCGTCGACCCCGCCCACCCCGTCGAGCTCGGCCTCGATGAAGCTGAGACCGCCGGTAGCCAGGTCGCGATTGAAGGCCGCCACCGCGGAGTCGGCCTTGCCGGCCACGTAGGCGTGCAGCCCGTCCGGGCTGAGGGTCACCGAGCACGCCTCGGCGAGGCCGTCGACGCCGCTCGCACCGTCCACCTCGGACTCCAGCCAGCTGAGGTGGCCGGAGACCCGCTCGGAGGTGAAGGTGGTGACCGCGTTGTCCCACTGACCGGTGGTATAGACGTGGCGACCGAGGTTGCTGACGACCACCGAACGCGGGCCGTCGAGCCCTTCGATACCAGGTTCGCCATCATGATCGCTCTCGACGAAGCACAGGGGCGCCGAGCCTCCGGCCTGCATTTCCAGGGTGAGGTAGACGGCCCCTCTGTTGGACATGGAACCCGGCGCACCTACCGCGGTGAGCGCGCCGTCCATGGCTGCCGAGAAACCGTAGTCGAGGTTCTCGTCGAGGCTGTCGGGGACAGACTTGGTGATACACAGCCGCGACCAGTCGCCGTCGCTTCCGGAGTCGCTGATGAAGAAAGCGGTACCCGAATTCGCGGCGGCTCCGGTGTCGCCGATCGAGCCGACAACGACCGTATTGTCGCTCAGCGCCACCGCAGTGCCGAAGTACTCATAGGCCCGCCCGAAGAGATCCACCAACCGGGTCTCGCGAATGCTGCTCCAGTCCCCGCTCGTACTGGTGTCCTGGAAGACATAGGCGGCGCCCTGGGAGTAGCTGCCGTACGCGAAGCCGTCCCAACCGGGAGCACCGACCACCACCGTCGATCCCTGGAGCGCGACCGCGTCGCCGAAGAAGTCCAGCGAGCCGCCGTCCGAGGACGTCAGCTTGGTTTGGCTGATCTCGCTCCAGTCCCCGGTGGCACTGGTGTCGCGGAGGACGTAGGCGGCGCCCGCGTCCCCCGATTTGCTGGTCGCCACCGCAGTGTCACCGGCTGCCGCGACCGCGATGCCGAACCAGTCGTACGACTCGATGTCCGCAGGCATGAACCGGGTTTCGGAGTACGAGCTCCAGTCCCCGGCGGCACTCGTGTCGTGAACGATGAACAGGGCGCCGGCGAAAGATCCGCCGGCGCGCTGCGCCGGGTACCCGATGAGCACAGTGCCCGAATCAGGAATCGCAACCGCGCGGCCGAAGTACTCTGAGATACCCGAGCACGTTGAGCAGACGATCACCGTCTCGTTGTAGGAGCTCCAGTCCCCGGCAGGGCTTTCGTCGCGATAGATGTAGACCACCCCGAATGCGCCCATGCCCACTGCTCCGACGGCTATGGTGTCGTCATGCATCGCGACGGCAGCGCCGAATCGCGCCCCGGCCAGCCCGGTGGCGGCCGTAATCTTGGTCTCGGTGTACGAGCTCCAGTCACCGTCGGTGCTGACATCCTGGAAGACGTACACGGCACCGGTGGCGGGGCCCAAGTCGGCGTCGCCCTTGGCGCCGACCACGACGGTGTCCCCCTGCACAGCCAGCGAGCAGCCGAAGAGGTCGTCCACGACGCCGTCTGCAGCCGTGATCATGACCTGCTCGGCAGCGATGCAGCCCGAGTGCTGATTCGCTGTGTAGGTCGTGCCCGCGGTGGCAGCGCCGAAGACCACAATGAGCACAGCGCGCGTGATACCCGCACCCCCACTGATCTTCATGTTTGCCTCCTACTTCCTATTGCGCCTTTTGGATGCAGATGGGAGCCACGTACACACTTCCACACTTGTTGGATGATGGGTGCCACAATTCACATTGTTGCATTGTTGACTCTAGGACACTGATGGGTGCCACGTAAGTAGGCAGTCGATCGGAGAGCTTGTTGGGGATAGGAACTCCCTTTCGCACATCTCGAGCGTAACACGGGGCGCAGGTTCGGAATCGACACCAGATCGGGGTCGAGTCGAGGGTGTTTGGGGGTTCCGGAAGCCGCAAACCGCAGCACCTGAGTCACGGACCCGATTCAAGCCTCTCGCGCGCTCTCCAGACCGACCCGCGGACACACCCCTCACCTACCCCGGCCTCGGACTCAGGTCACGACGCTGCCTCGAGATCGACATCACCCGGCGGGCCGCGCCCGCGTGCAGCCTCGCCCTTGCGCTCCAAATGGCGCAAGATCTTGTCCACGATCGTGTGATCGATGATGAAGGCGATGACTCGCATCTCGGCATGGCACCGCGGGCAGATGAGCGGGTCCAACCTCGTACACCCGCTTGATCAGCTCCCGCCAGCGCCGCCTCAGGCTACGAGCATCCGGCGAGCCGTCCTGCTCCTCGGCTGGCGGCCGCGGCGCGACATCAACCGACTCCTGCGCCCGGCTCGCCCCGAGCTGCTTGCGCCTGCCCCTCGCGACGTTCGAGTACGCCCCGTAGTAGCGCACCAGGTGCCGCCGCGGCTCGGGGATGTGCATGATGACGCGGGCCACGAACTCGGCCGGATCGAAGGCCTCGGCAGCATCGCCGGGCGGCAGAGTGCGACCGCCGTGGCCTCCTTTCGCCCGATAGTGCACGACACCCTCCCCACCCCACTGGACCCGCTCGAGGCTGATCGGCGGCCGCATTATGTAGCACGCCAGCCGCTCCACCGCGGGCTGGTCCTCTGGCTCCACCCGCACCCTGTTGTGCACGGAGAAGCCCGTGTGTCGCCACGACAGCAGGAGCTCGATCCGCTCGTCTGAGAGGAGCCCGACGCCCTGCAGCAACCTCATCACCTTGTGCCGGAACAGGAGTTGCTCCAGAAAATAAGTAACTTACGTCTATTTCGGTACACGTCAGTAAAATTCAGGCCCACAATAGGCCCGCAACGGAAATTCAACTCCGATGGTGGCCGGAAGCGTGAACGTTGTGCGCGGTTTCTGACGTGAATTCCCTGAGGCAGTGGCTTGAGAAGACCCCAGACAGTCTGGACCCAACGCT
>CBDTWX010000153.1:0-11087 GCA_965364305.1 uncultured Thermoanaerobaculia bacterium | reverse complement strand
TTCGCCCGTTCCCACAGAACGCCGGCGGTCCATCCGATCACCAAAAGTCCGAAGATCACCCCGGTGTGCCACACCAACACGTGGCGCAAGTCAGACATCGGACAGAGGACGTGGATCAGCGCGTCGGCTGTAACGGCCGCTCCGGTGCCACCGAGTAGCCCGGCCACGGACGGCCGGAGCGGAAGAGCCCGGAAGACGAGCCACAGCGTCACCACGAGAGCCGGCAGGGCGAGCGCTGTGTCGTGTGCGGCGCAGGTGACCCCTGTTGCGATGCCGCGACCCGGGACCAGCGGCATACCCGCGCTGTGCATCCAGGTCGCGATGCCGACCAGAATCTGCATCAGGACTCCGGTGCCCACGGCGAGAACGACGGCTCCGGTCGGCACGCCCTCACCGGGCACCGCCTCCCGCAGGGCCATACCCACCAGCACGATCCCGATCACGAGCTGGAGGACGGTGCACCCCCAGCCAAGCCACATGGGGAGCTGATCCATGTCCGGGCGGAGCGAGAGCTTGAAAAACACCACGATGGCGGCGAGGCCGAGTGCCGTAACGGCCACAGCCTGCAGGGTTCGCATCCAGGCCGGCGGCAAGGGTCGTACGGGTTTGAAGTCGGTCTCGACGGCGCGACGGAGGTTCTCGGGAATCAAGTCTGTGTTCACGCGGCGCCCCCCTGCTCGTCGATTCGCAGTCTGATGGTCTTCAAAGCTCGGTGAGCTCTCACCTTGGCGGTTCCGGCTGCCACCCCGAGGATCTGCCCGACCTCCTGAAAGCTCAGACCGAGTAGATGGTGCAACATGAGGACCTCCTGGGCGCTGCGGGGTAGCTCGGACAACCATCGGTGGAGGGTCGCTCGATCGGCCAGTTTTTCCATTTCGGGCGGCACGGGAACCTCCGGCAGCTGGTCATAGGCGAGCACCTCCTTGCGCCGTCGTCCCGATCGAAGGTGCATCAGTGCCACGTGCCGGGTGATGGCGTATATCCACGGCCGGACCGGTCTCGGTGGGGTGTAGGTCTGCCGCGCCCGGTGGATCTGGAGGAAGGTTTCTTGGAGAAGATCCTCGGCAACGGTCGCGTTCCGCACGAATGTCCAGAGATACCGCAGGAGGGGTTGTTTGAGGGCGGCGTAGAGTCCTTCGAAATCATCCATGCTTCCTTCCTGGTAGCCGATCATGAGCTTGATCAATCGCTCCTCTTCGGCTTTCCGGTCGACCACCATGGATGTTTTGCCTCCCGTACCGCGGATGTTACGTGATGTGGCGACGGGCATTATAGCCTGCTCGCTGCACAGGTAGGATGGATCATGCCAACGAAGGCCCTCCTGACGTGGTTCCGGGCCAGCGCCCGCGATCTGCCGTGGCGTGGTTCACCTCGCAATCCGTATCTCGTGCTGGTCAGCGAGTTCATGCTCCAACAGACCCAGGTCGACCGCGTCGTGCCTCGTTTTGTCGAGTTCGTGGATCGGTTCCCCGATTTCAATCGTCTGGCCGCGGCCACCGAGGAGGAGGTACTCACCGCCTGGTCGGGTCTCGGTTACTACCGGCGGGCGCGGATGCTCCACAGGCTCGCCCGCGAGGTCCTCTCGAGCGGCGGACAGCTTCCGGGCACGGCAGCCGAACTCGAGCAACTGCCGGGTGTCGGCCCGTACACCGCGGCCGCGGTGGCGTCGTTGGCCTTCGGTGAAGCGGCGCCGGTGCTCGACGGTAATGTCATGCGAGTCGGGGCCCGGGCCTTGGCGATGACGGACGACCCGCGATCCGCGGCGGGGCGCCGGCGGCTCCAAAAGTGGATCTCTGACGTGATGGAAGGAAACCCGCCCGGTCAGGTCAACGAGGCTCTGATGGAGCTTGGGGCCACGATTTGCACACTCCTCGATCCCCAGTGTGAGAGCTGTCCATGTGCCGAAGTCTGCCGTGCCAAAGCCGAGGGGCGGCCGGAGGCCTACCCACCACCGCGACGCCGAAGGGAGACGGTTTCGCTTCGTTGGGTGGCGTCCTGCGCGGTCGACGTCGAGTGCCGCTGGCTGTTGCGAAGGGTTGACGACGGCCCCATCCTTCGAGGATTGTGGTTGCCGCCGCTGGCTGAAATCGATGATGTCGTCGATCCAGCGGCAACTGCGCAGAGCCTACTTCCTGGTAGCGTGATCTCGTTGCCGGAGATCAGGCCTCCGGTACGTCACAACATTACCCACCGAGTCATCGACGTCGTACCCGTCCGGGTTGAGATCGGGCCCGTCGATCTGCCTTCAGACGACTGGCGTTGGGCCGATCCCGAAAACCCCGGTGTTCCGACCTCGTCGCTCCTCGCGAAGCTGGTCGATTCGTTGAACCGCCAGGTGCCAAGCACCACCGAAGCACAAGATCCGTAGCAGTGGACAGCGGCAGATTTCAGCGCCAGTCGTCAGCGGCAGGCGACAGCGCCAGCGACCGTGGCCAGCGATCAGTTGCTGTGAAGGTCGTGATTTGATTTCGAGCACGAGCACGAAGTTGGTGCGCCGACCATCCAGGTTCGAATTTCGTGTGGGTGTGTCGCAATTCCGAATTCCGAATTCAGAATTCAGAATTCTCAAATCTCCCGGCTATACTCCCCCGCATGGGTTTTTGCGGGACACCGCTTTCCGAGGAATCTCTGCACACTGATGTTCATGTCGCCGCCGGGACGTTTCCGGCGGCGTTTTCTTAAAAGGAGGGGTCATGCATCACGCCACCGCCGGTTCGTTTCTCGGTATCTCGGGAGTCGTGTGGTTCTGGTTGCTCACAATCGTCAGTATCGGCGCCGTCGTTTTCTCATTGAGTCGGCGCTTCCAGCTGCTCAGCGCGGGCCGGTCCGAGGATCGCTTCGACCGTTTGGGAGAGCGTTTCAAGCACACGCTTGTCTATGCCTTCGGTCAGAAGAGGATGTTCGACGATCTCTTTGCGGGTTTTTACCACCTGCTGATCTTTTACGGTTTTCTGGTGGTTTCGCTGCGGACCCTGACAATGGTCCTCGAGGGTCTCTTCGCCGGTTGGGAGCTACCCCTCCTTCACACACCGGTCGGTCACGTCTATCTGTTTTCGAAGGACGCCTTCGAGCTTTTGGTCCTGATCGGTCTCGTCCTAGCGGTCTGGCGGCGGGGAGTCCAGCGCAAGGAACGGGTGGTGCAGAGCTTTGGTGCCTGGCTGGTGATCGGTTTCATCGCCATCCTGATGGTCACCGACCTCCTTTCCGAGGGCGCTCGAATTGCCGCGGGTGATTTGGAGGCGTCCTACCTGCCGGTCTCGGCGATCGTTGGAGGTTGGTTGTCCGGTTTTGGCGCCGATGCGCTGCAGATTACCTACGGCGCCAGTTGGTGGATCCACCTCATCACGCTTTTCGCGTTTGCCAACGAGCTGCCTTACTCCAAGCATTTTCACGTCTACACTTCGATCTTCAACGTCTTCTTCGCCAAGCTCGAAGCCCCTGGCAAGCTGCCGGGCATGGACCTCGAGGACATCGACGAAGACACGACCTTCGGCATTTCGACGGTCACCGATTTCACCTGGAAACAGATGCTCGACATGTACACCTGCACCGAGTGTGGGCGTTGTCGAGAGTTCTGTCCGACCACGATCACCCACAAACCCCTGCAGCCGGTGATCTACTTGAAGACCGTTCGAGATCAGCTCTACCGAGAACAGCCCGATATTCTTGCCGATCCTGGGGAGAAGGGCCACTCGTCGGCGACCGAGTTGGTGCCTGCGGTGGTCGACCCCGAGGTGATCTGGGCCTGTACCACCTGTCGTTGGTGCGAACGCGCTTGCCCGCTCGACATCTTGTATGTCGACAAGCTGGTCGAGATGCGGCGCAACCTGGTGCTCGAAAAGGCGGAGTTTCCAGAAGAGGCCCAGGCCGCCTTCCGCGGCTACGAGGTCAACGGCAACCCGTGGCAGCTGCCGGCCGAGGAGCGCGGCAACTGGGCAGCCGATCTCGGTGTGCCGCTGGCGTCCTCGGCGGGCGGCGATTTCGATTACCTGTTCTTCGTCGGTTCCCCGGGCAGCTACGACGACCACGGGAAAAAGGTCTCGCGAGGGCTGGTCAAGATCCTCCAAGCGGCCGGCGTCAAGATCGCGATGCTTGGACCGGAGGAAGCCTCGACCGGCGACGCGGCGCGCCGCCTGGGCAACGAATACCTCTTCCAGATGCTCGCACAGCAGAATATCGAGACCATGAACGGTTACGGCGTTCAAAAGATTGTCACCTGCTGCCCCCACGCCTACAACACCCTGGCCCACGAGTACCCCGAGTTTGGCGGTGAGTACGATGTGGTGCACGGAACCCAGCTGGTGGCTGAGCTCGTTCGTGCGGGCAAGGTCAGGCTGACCGGCACGGTCGATCTCGATCTGGCCTATCACGATCCGTGCTATCTCGGCCGTACCAACGGCGAGTACGACGCCCCGAGATTCCTCCTCAATGCGGTGCCGGGACTCCGGATGCGAGAGGCCGGGCTCAGTCGCGAGCGTTCGATGTGCTGCGGCGCGGGCGGGGGCCGCATGTGGCTCGAGGAGAACCTTGGCGAACGCATCAACCAGACCCGGTTCGAGCAGCTCGAAGCCAGCGGTACGGCGAATATAGCGGTAGCCTGCCCCTACTGCTACTCCATGCTCTCGGACGCTCAGAACGAGCTCGGCCGCGACGACGCCTCGACCTACGATGTGATCGAGCTCGTCGCCCGGTCGCTGGAGGGGTGAGCGCGAAAACGTTGAAACGTTGGAACGTTAGAACGTTAGAACGTTAGAACGTTAGAACGTTAGAACGTTCGAGCGACCTCGGGAGTCGAGCACGAGATCGACGCGATTTTCCGGACCTTCCCAGATACTGACCGAGAGCAGCTGGCCACCGATCGCCTCGTACGACGGGGCGAGCTTTTCGGCGAATACCTCGGCGACCCGTTCGGCGGTGGGCGATGGCCGACCGATGTCCCGGTGGTCGTTGAGGTTGCTGCCTTCGAGCGGTGTCACCGCCTCGGAGAGGATCGTGTGGACCTCGTGAAAATCGAGGGCATAGGCGTCTTTGTTCAACTTTTCTGTGCCGACCCGTACCTCGACGCGCCACTCGTGACCGTGAGGCTTCTCCGCCGATCCACGGTACGAGGTCAACGCGTGAGAGGCGTTGAATGTGGCCTGCGAGTGCACGATCCATCGGCTCATGGGACGGTCGCCTTTCGGGTTGTGTCGGAGGACGCCCGCTTCTGTTTCCGCGGCTCCAGCACCAATGCCTCCCGGGTCACCGCGAGTCGAGCGACCTGATCCTCGTCGAGTCCGAGCGAGAGGAGAAGCCGTTTGACCGATACGATCGGTCCGTTGCCCTGCCTCGCGTTCATCTCGACCACGAGACCACCGTCTCCGGTGATCTGCCAGCGCCTGACTCCGGCGCCGATTTCGTGGTCAAGACCTTCGACCGAATCCGGCCACCGATGCCGATTCGGGAGGGGCTCGATCCTGTAGCGGGCGGCGGCAACGAGCTTTCCCAAGGATGGTGCACCGGGAAGGAGCGGTTTCGCATCGGTGATGACCACGCCCTCCGGCAGAAACGAGTTGGCCTTTTCGAGGTGCTGTGGACGCACCGGCGCGGTGCAGTCGACATCGAAAATCTCGGCCTCACCCTGGTGGCCGAGCGACAACGCCGGTCCCATGGAGAGCCGGATGTGAGGGTTGAAACCTTCGGTGAAACGGACCGGGAGGCCGGCCGATCGTACGGTCCTTTCAAGTGCATCCATCAGCTGCCGATGGGAGAGCCACCGGGCATCTCCGGTCTTCGAGAAGGTGAAGCGATAACGCCGATAGATCGAGGGTTGCGGGCGCTTGCGATCGGTTGTCGGAATCCGCGGCTCCGGTCTCTGCCGGTAGGCCGCCACCGTGGGCCGCTGTTCCTCGGACGGAGCGTCGCCAGGGACCGTCAAGGTGGACGGCGCGAGCTGGGTGTCCGTGCCATCTCCGGGAATCCCACACCGGTAACAGTGGCCCCACTTGCAGTCTTCGGTTTCGGTCTCTCGCAACGCGCGCCGCCACTCGGCCTTCAGGAAGCCCTTTCGTACCCCGGCGTCGATTACGTCCCAGGGCAACGTGTCGGCGAACTGCCGCCCTCCGAGTTCGCGATTCACGTCGATCCCCGTGTCGTCAAGGGCCCGCCGCCACGCACCGAGATCCAGATAGTCGGTCCAACCGTCGAAGACCGCACCGAGATCACGCGCCCTTTCGATCGCCACCGAAAGATCGCGGCCGCCGCGGGAGAGCAGCGACTCGAGGGCCGCCTCCTCCGGATCCGACCAGGTCAGCCGGGCGCCGCGGATTCGCTTGAACCGCTGCTTGAGGAGGTGGATCCGTCGCCGGAGCTCTTCGACCCCGGCAAATGGCTGCCACTGAAAGGGCGTCCAGGCCTTCGGTATGAAACACCCGACCGAGACCTTGACCTGGACCTTGCGGCCGCCACTGGCGCGCCGTCCGGCCTTCAGAATGTCCTCGGCGAGCCGCGCCAGCTCTTCGAGGTCCTCGTCCGTTTCCGTGGGGAGCCCGATCATCGCGTAGACCTTGATCAACGACCATCCCTTGGCAAATGCGGATTCGGCGGCCTGCACCATGTCGGCGTTGGTGAAGGTCTTGTTGATGACTCGGCGGAGGCGATCCGAGCCGGTCTCGGGCGCGAAGGTGAAACCCGATTTTCGGACTCGCGAAACCGCCTCGGCAAGACCCACCGAAAACGCGTCGGCGCGCAACGAGGGGAGGCTGACGGAGACCCGTTGTTCCTGGAGATCTTCGGACAGCGTGGAAACCAGCGGCTCGATCTGGGAGTAATCCGCGGTCGACAGGCTGAGCAGGCCGACCTCTTCGAACCCGGTCTCCGATACCTGGCGCTCGACACGCTCCAGCACCACCTCCGGGTCGTGCTCGCGCACCGGTCGGTACCAGTAGCCGGCCTGGCAAAAGCGGCAGCCCTGCGTGCAGCCTCGCATGATCTCCATCCCCAGCCGATCCTGGATGACGTCGGCAAAGGGGACGATGACAGACTCGGGCTGGTCGGCCGGATCGAGCCGGTCGACCCACACCCGCTCAACCGGAAAGGGTGCGTTGGTGTTCTTCGGCACCCATTGTGGTGCCTGATCCGCCGAGTGACCGCGCCATTGGTAAAAGGACGGGACATAGACCCCGCGGATATCCGCCAACCGCGCCAGAATCGACCGACGGTCGTCACCGGCCGCGCGACCGTCGCGGACGGCGTCGAGGATTTCGTCGAGAGCGGCCTCGCCGTCGCCGATCAACATCGCGTCGAAGAAATCGGCCACCGGTTCGGGGTTGGCGGTACAGGGACCGCCACCGAGGATGAAGGGGTCGTTCTGCCGCCGGTCGGGGGTGCGACGGGCGATACCGGCGAGGTCGAGAAGGTAGGGGACGTTGATGTAGTTGAGCTCCGATTGCAGGGAGATGCCGACAATGTCGAAATCGGCCACCGCGCGGTAGGTTTCGAGGGTGAACAGCGGCATCGCCGCGTCTTCGAGTGCCGACGCCATGTCGGGCATCGGAGCGAAGGTCCGTTCGGCAAGGGCGTCGTCGCGGCGGTTGATGAGGTGGTAGAGAATTCGGGTTCCCTGGTGAGACATTCCGATTTCATAGGCGTCGGGAAACGCCAACGCGACCCTGACGGACACCGATTCCCAGGATTTGCGGATCAGATTGCGTTCGATGCCGAGATATCGGGTCGGCTTCTGGACCCTTGGCAAGATCTCGTCAAGCGCCGTACGGATGGCGTCCGGCGACGGTCGGGTCATTGCAGTTCCTCCAGACCGGTCAACACCGGGGCCGTTCAATGTATTCGATACGTTGGTGAAAACCAACCCGCGATTCTCGATTCTGGTTTCTCCAGAATCGAGAATCGCTGTTGAGTCTGAGACCTGTTGTACACTTTGCGGATGAAGATCGTCTTCTTCGGAACCCCGGATTTCGCCGTTCCCACCCTCGAGCGCCTCCTGGCAAGCTCCCACGAGGTCGCGCTGGTGGTCTCTCGACCGGATCGCCCGGTCGGGCGGCGCCAGGTCATCACCTCGCCACCGGTTGTCGAGATAGCCCGGGATCGTGGTGTCGATCTGCTGCAACCGAAAAACCTGAAGTCGACCGCAATCGATGGCAGGCTGAACGACATCCAACCGGATGCCGCGGTGGTGGTGGCGTACGGTAAATTGATCCCCGCTCGTCTGCTCGAAATTCCGCGCCACGGCTTCGTCAACCTGCACCCAAGTCTCCTGCCGCGGCACCGCGGACCTTCGCCGATCCAGTGGGCCCTGGTCTGTGGCGATCGCGCGACCGGCGTCACCACCATCCAGATCGACGAGGGTATGGACACCGGCCCGCTTCTGCTTCAAACACGTGTTTCCATCGAGGACGGCGAGACCGCCGCCATGCTCTCCGACCGTCTTGCGGAGCTCGGTGCCGAGCTCATCGTCAAGACCCTTGACGGGCTCGAGAACGGTACCGTACATCCCCGTCCTCAACCCAACGACGGCGTCAACGTCACCCCGATGTTGAGGCGGAACTTCGCCAAGGTGGATTGGTCGATGCCGGCTCGCCAGCTCGTCAACCGGCTCCGCGGTTTTACCCCCTGGCCGGGCCTCTACACCACATTCCGCGGTGGGCGGCTGAAAATATTTGGTCTCGAGGAGGTGAAGCCACCCCCCAACGGCAGCGAGGACCCAGGGGTGGTGTTGGCGGCCGAGGAGAACGGGATCGTCGTTCGGTGCGGACGTGGGACGGCCGCAAAGATCACCGAAATGCAGCGAGAGGGCCGGAGGAGGATGCCGGCGGATGCCTTCCTCATTGGTGAGCGGGTGACCCGGGGTGAAGCTCTCGGTTGACCGGCTGACCGCCGCGCGTCTGCTGATGCGTGTCGAAAAGGGCGCCTTCTCCTCACGCCTGCTGGCTGGAGGGAAGGTTGCGCCGGCGGCACGGGTGCGGGTCATTGAAACCCTGCGCTGGTTGCGCGCCCTCGATGCGATTCTCAGCCTCAGGTGCCGACGTGATCTCATGAGCCTCGACCCGGAGGTGCGCGCCACGTTGCGGATCGGGCTGGTCGAAGTCATGCGGCTCGGTCTGCCGCCGGCGCTGGCCACCGATGGTGCGGTTCGCCTCACCCGCCGGCTCGGTAAGACCTCTGCCTCCGGAATGGTCAACGCGGTGCTTCGGAAGGCGGCTGCCGAGTGGCGTGAGACCATGGCGAATTCAACGATCGACGTGCAGCTCTCGCATCCGCGGTGGCTTTACAGTCGTTGGGTCGACAACTTCGGCAGCCGGACCGCGGTAGAATGCATGCGCGCCTCGCAAGAGCGCGCTACCACCTGGGCCTGGTTCTTCGGAGATCTCGGTCTGGAACAACTGCGGCGGGACGGTGTCGTGCTCGAGCCCCACCCGTGGTGCCCCGGCGCCTGGTCGGCGCCTGAAGATGCGCCTCGGCTTGTTGAAACCGTGAAAGCGGGCGGCGCCTATGCGCAGGACCCGAGTTCGCAGCTTGTCGCCCACGTCGCTACGGCGTTGGCCGGCGACGGCAAACGAATGCTCGACCTGTGTGCGGCGCCGGGTGGCAAAACGGCGTTGATGATGCGTCTCGCTCGATGGCGTCGCGCGGCGGCGGCCGACCTCCAGCCCAGAAGAGCGCTACTCATGCGGGGGACTCTAAAACGGGCGGGAGGTTGCGCTGCGGTGGCGGCCGATGCGAGGCGGCCACCGTTTGTCGCAGGCGAATGGGACCTCGTGCTCCTCGACGCCCCATGCACCGGCACCGGTACCTTCCGACGTCATCCCGAGCTCAAGTGGCGGTTACGCCGCCAGTCGATCGACGAACTTGCGGGGAAACAGCGGCAGCTTCTCGAGGCAGGGTTCAATCTGGTCGCGCCGAACGGCGTCCTGCTCTACGCCACATGCTCCGTAGAACCCGAGGAGAATGAGGGCGTGGTCGGGGATATCCCGAACGGATTCGAAAGCGAGAGTCTCGGGTCTTTGTTGCCCGACGGTGTGCCGTGGATTCCCACGCCCGCCGCCGGCGCCAGAATCCCTCCCAACCCCGAAGGCGACGGGTTCACGATGCATGCCATCCGTCGGACGGGCTGACTCCCGGCCGCCCACCCGGATACAAGATTCAGGATGCAGGGCTGCCCACCCATCCCCACCTTGGATGAATTTCGAATTTCGAATTTCGAGTTTCGGATTTTCCGGCCGCCCACGCCCCAGAGATCCCTCCACTCGGTCGCTTCGCTCCCGCACCTCCTCGAGCTCCAGGCTTCAAGCCTCAAGCCCCGGGAGGGTGGGTGGGAACTAAAAACTAAAAACTGAAAACTGAAAACTGGAACGGGTGGGCGCCTGTGCTGAGAATTCCTCCCAGAATAGTCGGCCGCTGTCACTCTCCGACGCCCTCGATATCCGCCTCGATCTCTTCCCACTCGGCCATGAGTCGTTCCATCTCGGTGCTGAGCTTGTCCCGCTCCTGCCGCATCGACAGTACCCTCGCGTCGGAGGTGTCCTCGAAGAAACCGGGTTTGCAGAACGCGGCGTCGATCTCCTCGACGCGTCGTTCGGCGGTTTCGATCGCCGTGGTGACCACGTCCCTTCTGAGCTCGAGCTCTTTCTTCGTCTTCGCGCATGAGCGCCCAGACGAGGTCGGTTTGGGCTTGGGCCCAGCGCTCTTTCGTGCGCGTTTTTCGCGTTTCACCCGCAGCAGGGCGCTGTCGACGTCGAGGTGATCGTCGCCGCAGCTCGCCAGGTACTCTTCGTAAGTTCCTCGATAGTCGTTGGTTCCGTTTTCGGTGATCTCGAAGATCCGGGTTGCGAGACGGGACACGAACCAGCGGTCGTGCGAGACGAAGATCAGGGTGCCGTCGTAGGCGTCGAGACCCTTCACCAAGGCCTCGATGGCCTCGAGGTCGAGGTGGTTGGTGGGCTCGTCGAGCACCAGGACGTTGGGTTCGTCGACCGCGAGACGGGCAAATATCAGCCGCGCGGCTTCTCCTCCGGAGAGGCTCGGCAGCCGCTTTTTGACCTCGTCGCCCGAAAAAAGCACCTTGCCGAGGCGACTCCGAACCGAGCCGACCG
>CBDTWX010000152.1:0-11155 GCA_965364305.1 uncultured Thermoanaerobaculia bacterium | reverse complement strand
CCTGCATCGCGGCCCCATGTCTATGAAGCCTCGGGGTTGGGGGCGGCAATCGATGCTGCGGTCGGGGTTGGCCTTCACCCCGACTTCGCCGCCGCCGTTGCCGAGATGACCCGTGTCGGCGACACCTTTGAGCCCGAACCGCGAAACCGTGCGATTTACGACGGGCTCTATCGCGAGGTCTATCTGAAGATGTACCGTCGCCTCCGTCCGATGTACGAGAGGATCAGGGAGATCACCGGCTACCCGCCTTAGGCGTCAGTCCTCCCTTGCCCGTCCCCGTTCCCGTGTCCGAGCCCGAAATTCCGCCCGCCGCACGGATGCGGTTCGGACCAACAATCTCCTCACTCATCGGGAGCTGAACGGACACGAGCCAGCGATGACCTGTTCGATGCGCCCACCGCCTTCAGAAAGCCCGTGAGATACCTGGTGAAATTGGTGTCGTGGCTGCGACATCGGTCAGCAGCAGTGACGGGATCAGTGGCAGTTGACAGCGGCAGTGGACATGGACAGCGACGGCATCCAGCACCGAGCATCATCTCCGTCTGGCAAGGAGACTGAGACGGGCACGGAGACGCCCTCAAGCTTGCAGATCTCACAGCAGGTGCCTGATCGCGGGTATCATGCGGATGTGGAGGCGAGCTTCAATTGAGCCCCAACGTCCTGGAAGCCACTGCGGTTGCGCACCCGAACATCGCGCTGATCAAATACTGGGGCAAGGCCGATGCGGAGAAGAACATCCCGGCGGTCGGCTCGTTGTCGATCACCCTCGATGGGCTCTCGACCACCACCCGGGTGGTTTTTGACCCCGGCTATGGAGCAGACAGGTTCACATTGGGTGGACGCAGGGAACCGAAGATGGAGTCGCGTGTCACGAGCTGTCTTGATTTGCTGCGGTTGCGTGCCAGCATCGAGACCTGGGCCCTGGTGGAGAGTGACAACGATTTTCCGACGGCGGCCGGGTTGGCCTCGTCCGCCTCGGGCTTTGCCGCGCTGGTGGTCGCCGCGGACGAAGCGCTCGGTACGGGTCTTGGATCCGCCGCTCTCGCCGATCTTGCCAGGCAGGCCTCAGGCTCCGCAGCCCGATCCCTCTTTGGTGGGTTTGTCGAAATCTCATTGGCGCCCGGAGATCAGGGCGAGGTGCCGCGAACCGAACAGGTGCTCGAACCATCGGCGTGGCCGCTCGGGGTCGTGGTCGCGGTGACCGATATCGCGCCCAAGGATGTGAGTTCGACCGAGGGCATGGTGCACACCGAACAGACGTCGCCCTACTATTCGATGTGGGTCGATTCGTCGGCTGCAGATCTCGCCGAGGCGCGGGCCGCGGTGAAGCGCCTGGATTTCGAGGCCCTGGCCGACATCAGCGAGCACAGCTGTCTCAAAATGCACGCGCTCATGCTGTCGGCACGTCCGGGTCTCGTCTACTGGAACGGGGCCACCGTCGAGTGTGTCCGTCGTGTTCGAGAGCTCAGGGCGGGCGGCATCGGGGTGTTTTTCACGATTGATGCCGGGCCGCAGGTCAAGGCAATCTGTCTTCCGGAAGATCAGAGTCGAGTCGTACACGAGCTGGGTGCAGTTGACGGTGTCGGTCGAATCATCGAGAGCGGCATCGGTGGCGGGGCCCGGGTGGTCGAGGCCGCTGGATGAAGATCGAGGTCTCGGCGCCAGGCAAGCTGGTCTTGATCGGGGAGTATGGTGTTCTCTTTGGAGCTCCGGCCCTGGTGATGGCGGTCAACCGCCGGGCCCGGGTCGAGCTGGCAACCGTGCAGGGAGACCGGTGGACCATGATCGCGCCCGAGGTGGCGCCTCGACCCGTTCAGCTCGAGGTCTCACAGCACGATGAGGTGCGCTGGTGTGACACGGTCCTTGCCGGCCGGTACTTCGACCTCGTTGATCGTCTGCTCAGCGAGATCTCCGGTGTTGAGGGCGTGACCTTGGGCCGCCTCATGCCGGCCACGGCCACCCTCGATACGACGCAGTTTTTTCGATCGCGGAATGGTGTGCGCCACAAACTCGGTATCGGATCGAGCGCCGCCCTGGCGGTCGCGCTGACCTCGGCTCTCGTCGGTTGGTCGGCGGCGGGCGGTGTGCCCGATTCGGATCGGCGATGGCTCCAGACCCTCGTAACCATTCACAGGAGGATTCAGGGCGGACTCGGCTCGGGAATCGACATCGCAGCAAGCGTCCTTGGCGGCGTGATCGAGTATCGGCTGGGCGACGATGGTTCGGTTGCGGCCGCGGCGCCCGTGACGCTGCCTGACGATCTCGGATTTCTCTGCATCTGGACCGGGAGATCGGCTTCGACGGGGAGCTTTCTCGAACGACTCGAGGAACGCCGCGGCGGTGATCGACAGGCCGTGGAGCGCGCCATTCGCCTGGTTGTCGACGTCTCACGGAGCGGAGTCAACGCGATCATCGATCGTTCGTCGACCGGGTTCCTCGAAGCGGTGGACCGATTCTGGGATTCACTCGAGGGGCTCGGCCGGGTGATTGAAATGCCGATCGCGTCGGACGAGCACCGGCGTTTGCAGCGATTGGCGCACGAGAGTGCGGTGCGATACAAGCCCAGTGGCGCGGGCGGCGGGGACTTCGGTCTCGCGTTCGACACCGATCCCGAACGACTGGCAACCCTGGCTGCGCGCGCCGAAGCTGAGGGATTCGACGTTGTCGATCTCGGGCTGGACCCGGTCGGTGTCGCGTGTGATGCATTCACCCTCTGACCGAGCTGCGCCCGGAGATGGCCGGGGGTACGGTGCCGCGTCGATTCGGTGCGGTTCGTCGGTCCATGCGGTAGGCGTTCTAGTCTTTGGATACCGGAAGCGTGCCATTTGTGGCTGTGAAGGTGTACCCTTCTCCTGGAAACTCGTCTCAGGGGATGACGCCGTTTGGAGGAGGGCATCATGCGGGTTGAAAAACCGAATCGAGTCAGTCTCAGCTACACCCAACATCTGGGCGCGCCGCCCGCACAGGTGTTTCCTCTGCTGTGTCCCGTGCGAGAAACCGAATGGGTCAACGACTGGCGGCCGAAACTGGTCCTGTCAGAATCTGGTGTTGCCGAGCCAGGCTGCGTCTTCATCACCCCGGGGATTCCGGAAGATGCTCTGTGGATGGTGATCACCCACGATCCAGAAGAATTTCGCCTCGAGATCATCAAGATCATTCCAGGGGTTGTCATCGGTAAGATTGCCGTTGGTCTCGGCGCCGAGGGCGCCGACGGATGCGTCGCCGACATCACCTACTCCTACACCTCGATCAGTGACCATGGCGACCGCGCGCTCGAAGAATTCACCGAGGCGCATTTTCGGAAGTTCATGGAGATTTGGGAGATGGAGCTGAACCATTTTCTCCGCACGGGAACGATGTTGGCGCCGCCCGAAACGAGCGCTGACGGGTGAGTTCGCTTCGGCTGCGGGTCATCCCGGGCGAGTATGCCGTGTGGCAGCTCCCGCCGGATGCTCCGTTGCCTTCGGTCGATTGTGGGGATGTTCTCTCGATCACCCGCACGACCGACGAACTCTCGATCGTGTCGTCGGTCGCCGCGGTGCCCGCCGGAATGCGGGCCGAAACCGGTTGGCGGTGCCTCCAGGTCGGCGGCCCATTGTCCTTCGAGTTGACCGGCGTCCTGGCGGCTCTAAGCGGGCCTTTGGCCCGATCCGGAATCTCCATCTTCGTCATTTCGACCTACGACACCGATTACCTGCTGGTGCGTTCGCACGACCTCGGAGGCGCGTGCGCCGTCCTGCGCGACGAGGGTCACGAGGTCGATACGGGTCAGGAGTGACGAGGCTGGCTCACCCAGCCGCCCGGATGCAAATATTCAAAGACCGGGCACCAGATCCGCCTGCAGGTCCACCAGGTGCTCGATCCTCGATACTGAATGCTCGTGCTCGTGCTCGAACCGTCTACGGGCACAGCGCCAGAAACCAACGGCAGTTTCGAGGTTGTTCCGTGCATCGCGGAAAGGCGAACAATGCGAAGAGTGGGCCCTCGCACGTCGGAGCAAGAAGCTCATAACGGTGTTTGCACACCACCGGTTCGCGGAGGCTCAACGTCCTGCCGGAAAAAGCAGCAGCAGCCCGATCACCAACAAGGCGCCGCTGACGAGGCGGCGGAATGTGTCTTCCTCGAGCCTGAGGTGAATGCGGTTGCCGACCAACGCTCCGAATAGGACTGCCGGCATGACGGCCAGGGCAGACCACAGCCGCGGCTCGCTGACGAGCCCCAGGACGGCGTATGACGGAACTCTCACAACGGTCATCAGCAGGAAGATCGCCATGAGATGGCCTCGAAAGGCGGTCTTGTCGGCGCCGCCAAGCTGGTAGTAGAGAACCAGCGGCGGTCCTCCAGTGCCAAAAAGACCTGTCAGGACCCCCGATAGCAATCCGACCGGAGGCGCGACCCACGGCTGGTGGTCGCGCGCACGGCGGCTCGGGCCGAAAATAAAGACCGCTCCCACCGTGACCAGGAAAACGCCGAGCACGGTGAGCAGAAAGACGGGATCTCCCCAGCGCAGGATCCAAGATCCGAGCGGAATCCCGATGGCAACGCCGGCGAAGAGAATGAGGACCCCGCGCCACGAGATCTCGCGCCACGAGGAGCGCACGACGTAGAGCTCGGCGGGCAGGTTGACCAGCAGCAAAATGACCACGGCGTCACGGAGTTCAGGGAGGAGAAGCGCCAATGATCCGACGGCGATCAGGCCGGCGCCAAAACCGAGAAGCACGTACACCGCCTCGGCGACCGCCAGAACCAGGCACACGAGGAGGAACTGGGGGAGCGAGGTGAAAACCGTTTCGATGCCTGCCATCGCAGGTCAGTGTACCCTCGTCGAGAGCGGTAGCGGTCGGTCGGGGAGAGTCGAATTGGCGAAGAACGAGCTCAACGCGGTGGTGCAGCAGAGGATCGAGGTGGCACCGGGGCTGATGGTCATCAGAGTGGTGCCCGACGGGTGGGAGCTGCCCGAGTTTGCACCGGGCCAGTTCGCGGTCCTCGGCTTGCCTCCGGAGGCGCCGCGCTGCGAGGGCGCCGAGGAGGAGGAAGAAAAACCGAAAGCAGGAAAACTGATGCGGCGCGCGTACTCCATCGCCTCTTCGTCGGTGGCTCGAGAGTACCTCGAGTTCTACATCACTCTGGTCCGATCCGGTGGTTTGACACCGCGGCTCTTCGCTCTCGCGACCGGTGAGAGGCTGTGGCTGGGACCCAAGATCACCGGAAAGTTCACTCTCGATCAAACCCCGGCCGACTCGAACCTCGTACTGGTCGCCACCGGGACTGGTCTGGCGCCCTATATGAGCATGCTCCGGACCATCCTTTACGACACCGTTGCGCGGCGGATCGCCGTCCTTCTCGGGGCGCGGCACTCGTGGGAGCTGGGATATCAGTCGGAGTTGATCACCATGGCCCGCTTGAGCTCCGCCTTCAGCTACCTGCCGATCATCAGCCGACCGGCCGAGGAGCCGATGCCGTGGGGTGGCTTGGCGGGCTACGTGCAGGATCTGTGGCGTGGGCACGAGATCGAGCGCGTGTGGGGCGAGTCTCCCACGCCGGATAATTCACGGGTCTTTCTGTGCGGGAATCCGGCGATGATCGACGACATGGTGAGACTCCTGGCCGAGGAAGGATTCCGCGAACACAGCCGAAAGGAGCCGGGAGAGATCTTCGTCGAACGGTACTGGTAATAATTCCGCTGGCCGCATGAATGCGGCCTGCGGAATTATTGATGGGCGATAGAGAAGCTACGCCCGCCTGGGCAGACTTCTCGCGAGATGGGATGGAGCAAGCGCCAGGTCATCGCACGAACCTCGTCGAAGAGCTGCAGGGCGGTGGTTGCCTTTCCGCGATGCACTGCACCTGCAACACAGAGAAGCCTGAGGTGGCAGTCAACCTCCTTTGCGGAGGCATAGGCGATGCGCCAGTGGTGGGTGCGGTCTCTTCCGATTCTTCCGTGGCCCTCTGCGAGGTTTGCGGGAACCGACGCCGCTGACCGGATGAACTGGTCGGCGAGGCTCTTGAGCGACGCCGGAACCGTCGCAACGAGAGCCAACGCAATGCCTGCAGCCTCGAGGGCTGTGCGGTAAGCGATGAGGTTGCTGTTGGGGAGCGCGTCGAGCATGGTCACCTCCGGGTTGTTCATGCTCCTCCCCCAGTCGCTGAGACGCTCTGTGTCAAGGGAGGTCGGTTGGAGGATTGCCCTTGACACGGAGCGTCTCAGCGGCTCTTCCTCATCCGGAACGACCCGGAGTTGATTATGCCGCGCTCACGACAGGCTATGGTTCCCGTCGACTGCCGCAGCCGCGGCCGCTGATCTCCGCCGCTGTTCGCCGTCTCTGTCACCTGTCGCTGAGGGCTGATGCTGGATCCTGACGCTGTTCCTGGTTGCTGTGCTGCCAGAGTGGCCTCGCAGTCACCTCCTCGTTGTGTCCCGAGGAATCGCGCGTGAGGTTCTGATTGCGAATAGGTGTCCTGCTACGCCATCTCGAGCAGGGCCTCGACGGTGCGTTCGATACCCTCTGCGGCCTCCGAAATGCTCTGAGCGAGCATGTAGGCCGGCGAGCTGACCAGCTTGCGGTCGCGATCGACCACGAACTCCGTCACCGGGCAGTCGACGTGAGCCGCACCCATGCTCTGCAAAGCTCCAGCGGTGTCGGCGTCGTTGCCGATCGTGAGCTCCGGACCCTCGTCACCGAGCACCTTGGCGATCAGCGCTGGAGCGATACACACCGCGGCGACCGGTTTCCCCTGCCTGTGGACCGCTCGGACGAGCGCGGCTACTCCGGGCTCGACCTCGCAATCTGGTCCTTTGACCGCAAAATCGCACAGGTTTTTGGCTGCGCCAAAACCGCCTGGCAGGATCAGAGCATCGAGTTCGTCAGCGGTGACCGACGCCACATCGCGAATTTCTCCTCGCGCGATGCGCGCGGACTCCACCAGCACGTTGCGCTCGGCGCCCTCCTCGACCTCGCCGGTGAGGTGATTGACGACATGGAGCTGGGCGACATCGGGAGCGCAGATCACGGCCTCACCACCCAGGCGGTCGATGGCCAGCAGAGTGACCACAGATTCGTGGATCTCGGCCCCGTCGTAAACGCCGCAACCGGAAAGAACCACACCAATCTTTTTGCCCATCACAAGCCTCCCTTACGAGACATTCTGCGCGATAGATTGTATCTCTTCTTCGATTCTCGTTCCTGCGGCTCCGAGTCGCGGGAACGAGAACCGAAAAGAAGGTGTTGAATTCTGCAAGGAGTTGTCATGATTGACGTCTACACCTGGTCGACGCCGAACGGGTACAAGGTTCAGATCATGCTCGAGGAGACCGGGCTCGAGTACCGTCTCCATCTCGTCGACCTCGACAAGGGTGAGCAGCGCCATCCCGATTTCCTGTCCATCAACCCGAACGGCAAGATTCCGGCCATCGTCGATAGCGATGGCCCCGGGAGTGAGCCGATGCCGATCTTCGAGTCGGGCGCCATCCTCTTCTACCTGGCGGAAAAGAGCGGTCGGTTCCTGCCGAGCGATCCGCGCGAACGATGGTCGGTGATCTCCTGGCTGATGTTTCAGATGGGAGGGATCGGGCCGATGCTCGGCCAGGCCGGGTATTTCCTCAACCGCGCGCCGGAGCCGGCGCCCTTTGCAGTCGAGCGATTTGTTGCGGAGGCCGAGCGTCTCTACGGCGTGGTCGATCGACGCCTTGCCGGCCGCGAGTATCTCGCCGGTCGGTACTCGATCGCCGACATCGCCTGTTTCCCGTGGATGCGGGCGCACCAGCGTTTCGGGCTGGATATCGCCGACTATCCCAACGCGGCTCGATGGCTGCAGGCCATCAACGAGCGCCCCGCGGTCAAACGCGGGCTCGAATCGATCTGACGGCTCTGGGCGCGTGGCCCTGGTCAACGCGGCCTGATGATCATCCGGGGCGGGCTTTTGCCGTGATAGTACTTCCAGTGCCCGTTCTTTTCTTCGAGGATTGAATAGGCGAACTGGTCGGATTCCCCTTCGATAGGGTATTCCGAGCTGACCTGGAGAACTGCGGCGTCTGTGTCGACCTTGAAGGCCACGAAAGATTTGCCCTGCGCCCAGTCCGTTCCACCAGATACCGCGGTGATATTTCCGCGCGGGATGAGGACCCAGATCGAGTTTTCCCTGGCTGGAAAAACCACCGTGTCGCCTTGCGCGACATCGATCGGCTCGACCCGCTGAATAAATTCATCGTGGTCTCTCGACATTTCTTCGTAGAAAACCACCTCGTGGGTTGTCCCGTTCTTTTCCTGCGCCTGGCACGCCAGGACCACGACGAACACCGACGATACCAGCACGAGAGCCGGTGCGATCCTCTGAACGAATACGCGCATTGCTCACCTCCCGAAGGTTTGGTTTTCGATTGCTGCTACCGGGGACGGATGATCATCCTTGGCGGACTCGATCCATGGGCGAAGTACCAGCCGTACGCGTCCTGGCAGATGATGGTGTACCAAACGGTCATTTCCTCTTTGGGGTCCTCGTACAACTGGAATCTCGCCGAATTTCCGTCATCGATGACGCAGTGCTCGAGACGTTGGACTTCGAGGTCGGAGTTTTGTCCGTAGCCGATGGGTTTGAAGGTGCATCCCTCGAGAAACCGGCCTCGCACCGGAATGGTGATGGCTGCCCTGCCGCCCGCGACCTTGAAATTGACGATGTCCCCCCCCGTCGCCTTCAGTTCCAAGATCCGTGGTTTGGTCTTGCTGTCGACCTCGATCAGCACATGTCCGTCGGTCATCGTCTCGGTCATGTTCCTTTCTCCTCCGGTGTCGCGATTGCGTCGTCTGCCAACGATTTGAATCGAGGATCCTGCTTGAGATCGTCAAAGCCCGGATAGTCGTTGATGATCTGCAACGGGTAGCCCGCCTTCAACGAACGATCGATCCACACCAGGGCCGCATCGCGCTCCCCGAGCTTCTCGTAGATATCTGCCAGGGCGATCATCGAATTGGGATCATCGACGCCAAGATCGAGAGCGCGATCAATCAGAGGTCGCGCGTCGCCCTCCTCGCCGAGCTGGATTTTCAACGACGCCAGATCAATGATGACGACTGTGCTGTCGGGTCTGGCGACCAACTGCTGCGCAGCCATGGCTGCCGCGCGCACCAGAGCGGCCCGCGCTCCATCGGTATCGGGCTGGTCCTTTTCGGCCAAGCTCTCGGCGAGGTTGTTCCAAACCGTGTAGTCGCGGTCATCCAGCTCGAGGGCTCGTTCAAAAAGGGCGGCGGCCTCCACATAACGGTTCTCGAAAAAGTTGAGAGTCGCCAAGTTGTTATAACCGTCATACCCGCAACCGATTTCGATGGCTCGTTCGAGGTTCATTCGCGCCCCCTCGCGATCATCGAGATAGAAAAGGGTGCCGCCGAGAGCGGTGTATCCGATGCTGTGCTCCGGAAGGAGCTCCACAACCTGCCCGAAATATCCCGCCGCCCGCTCCCACTCGTTGCGCTGATAAAAGAACACGCCGAGATCGTAGTAGGTCTGCCAATCCTCCGGTCCGGTTCGAATGGCCCGTTCGACGGTTGCCTCGGCCGTATCCGGCTCGCCGAGTTCTTCGTACGCCTGTGCCAGGTACATATAGGCGATGAGGCCCAGGGGATCGAGGGTGATGGCCCGCTGGAGGTGATCAATGGCCTCTCCGTAAGCGGAGTTTGCCAGTTCAAAACGGCCGGCGGTCAGCTGGGCCGCCGGGAGCTCGGGTTCTACCGCGACTGCACGCCGAGCGTAGTCGGCGCCATGTTGGAGCCAAATCGGGTCCTGGCTGAGCTGATATCTCTGGTGACACGCATCTGCAAGTTGGACCAGCGCTTCGGCGTAGTCGGGGTCGAGGTCGAGTGCTTGCCGGTAGAGCGCCATGGCCCTGGTCAGCTGTGTTTCGGACGGTGATTCGCCGGCGCGGCCACGGGCTTCGAGGTAGAGCTCGCCGGCCTCCGCACTGCGCGTACCGCCAGCCATCAAAGCCTTTCGCTCCTCGGCACCGAGCTCGACGTCGAGCATCTCTTCGACAGCTGCCACGACTCGGTCCTGGAGGACAAACCCGGCGGTCTCATCAGTGGTGATGGTCCGTGATCGAAGCTGACGAAGCCGCGTCGCATCCACCAGCTCGATCGGGATGCGAAGGCTGTCATTTTCGCGGAGGATGGTGCCGGATACCACCAGGTCCACACCGAATATCCGGTGAGCCATGTCGGCACTCTGCACCCGTTGGTCTCGAACCTCGCTCGCCGGAACGACCGCCAGCGATGACTGGAATCTCCGCAGCTCTGTCAGCTTGGCCGAGACCGCGTCCAGAAGGCCGATGCACAAGAGCTGTGACTCGGCGTCGTTTCCAGGACAGTTGAACGGTAGCACCAGCAAGTGGCGGGTCCCGGTCCGGCTCAAGGTGGGGTAGAGCGTTGCAACGAGAGCCACGGCGGCGACCGCAGCCAGTGCCGGCAGGAGACGGTGTTTGAAGAGCATTCGATGCTGCGCTGTCGGAGCCGATGGCAGCGTGACCGTGGCGATTTCGGCCGGAGTCGCTTCACCTCGAAACCGTCTCAGGTCGACGAGTAACTGGCCGGCATTCTGATAGCGTTCACCGATATTGCGCTTGAGACATCGGCGCACGATCCGCGAGAGTTCGGCTGGAACCTCTGGCCGCAGATCCTCGATTGACGTCGGGTCGGTCGACGTGATGGCGAGGAGGATCGCGCTCTCGTGATCCGCCGAAAAGGCGCGGCGCCCGGCGAGCATCTCGTACAGGACTGCACCGATGGCCCAGATATCGCTCCGGCCGTCGACGTCGTCGCCTCGTGCCTGCTCCGGAGACATGTAGGCGGGCGTGCCAATCACCGAACCCTGTCGCGTGACGGCAAGCTCGCCGGCGTGTTTGGCGAGTCCGAAATCGACGATCTTGACCTGGTTGCGGTCGGTGATGAGTATGTTTGCCGGTTTGATGTCGCGGTGGACGATGCCGGCGTTGTGGGCTTCCTGGAGTGCACCGCAAAGCTGGATCGCAATGTCGACCGCGTCGTTGATGGCGACCGGGCCACGCTGAATGCGTTGTTTGAGTGTTTCCCCGGGACAGTAGGCCATCGCGATAAACAGCTGCCCCGCGGGGGATTCGCCGATATCGAAGATCGTGCAGATATTTGGGTGA
>CBDTWX010000151.1:0-11181 GCA_965364305.1 uncultured Thermoanaerobaculia bacterium | reverse complement strand
GCCGCTGGACGCTGCCGCTGGACGCTGCCGCTGGACGCTGCCGCTGTCTCCTGCCGCTGCACCTGATTGCTAACCCTGAAAAGCTGCTTTGCCGTTACTTCCGCGGTGCCTCCCGCGTAATCGCGGTTGGGGTGCTGAGTTGAGACGAGATCGGTTTCATATGCGATAATCTGCCCTCCTCGACGATCTGGGGGGTGAGAGATGGACAGGACACGAGCCGGATTGGACGACGAAACACTGGGTTTCGTGCTGCAGACGCTGAAGACGGTGACCGAACGGCGCCTGGACCAGGAAACGAGACTCCACCTCGACGAGATCGAGGAGTTCCCGGTCGAGCTGGTCGCCGAGATGCTCGGTCCCGAGCTCGGCCTGCACCTGCTCTTCCTGCCCGAGGAGGTCGGCGGTCTCGGTGGCGGCGGCCGGGACCTCTTCCGGGTTTCCGAGGAGATGGCTCGCGTCGATCTGGCGGTTGCCACCGCCTTCCTCGCCATCGCCCTCGGCGTCGACCCGATCGTCGTCGGCGGCACCGACGAACAGAAACGCCACTGGCTGGGCCGAATCGCCGAGGAAGGGCTGATCGTTGCCTACGGCGTCACCGAACCCGAGGCCGGGTCCAATGTCGCCAACCTGAAAACGACGGCCGAGCCGATCCTAGAGGACGACGGCACCATTCGCGCCTACCGCATCGACGGCACCAAGCAGTTCATCACCAACGGCGGCGTCGCCAAAATCTACACGGTGCTCGCAAAGACCCCCAACGGTCCGTCGTTCTTCGTCATCGAACGCGACACGCCGGGCTTTTCGGTCGGCGCCCCCGAGCACAAGCACGGTATACGCGCCTCCAACACGACCCAGATCGTCATGGAGGGCGTGGAGGTGCCCGCCGACCACCTGCTCGGACTCGAGGAGGGCAAGGGTCTCGAACAGGCCAACGAGGTCTTCGGCTTTACCCGAATGATGGTGGCGGCCTTCGGGCTCGGCGCCGGCGAGGAGGCGCTGCAGCGGGCTGTGACCTATGGGCTCGAGAGGATTCAGTTCGGCGAGCCCCTGTATCGCAAGCAGGGGTTCACCCACAAGCTCGTGGTTCCGCACGCCGTGCGGCTCGAGGCGGCGCGCGCATACTGCGAAGAGGTTGCCGAGAGACTCGACTCGGGTGAGCCGGGCCTCCAGGTCGAGGGAGCGGTGGCCAAGCTCTTTGCCACCGAGGCCGGCAACGATGCCGCCGACGCCGCCATCCAGGCGCACGGCGGCTATGGCTACACCCACGAGTACGAGGTCGAAAAGATTCGGCGCGATGTCCGCATCACCACCATCTACGAGGGGACCTCGGAGATCCAGCAGAACATCATCGGAACCCATCGCTGGCGGATGGTGGTCAAGACCAAAGGCGGTTTCTACCGCGAGATGGCGACCTCGCTGCGAGAGCTGGGGACCGGCGAGGCGGCGGCGCTGGCAGCCGACGCGATGGCGGAGACCTACCTCGCGTGTCACACCAAAAAGCTGCCGCGTGAGCAGTGGGCCATGTTCGAGCTCGCGCGGCTCGCCGCCGAGGTGGAGACCGCGGTCTCGCTGGCCCGCAAGGCGGCCCGCGACTCGAGCCCGCGCAAGGAGCTGTTGATGGCGTGTGCCCGGCTTCATGGCGGAGCGGCGGCGCGCGACGTCGGGGTGACGGGTCTGCAGCTGCTCCAGGCGAGCGCTCGGTACGAGGACAGCGAGGTTGCGGCCTACCGGGAAGCGATCAGGCTCGACGACCTCCTGGCGACATCCGCCGGCGAGCTCGCCGAGATGAACAATGTCGCCGCCGCGCTCGAGAGAGAAAACCTTGAACGTTCCAACGTTCTAACGTTTTAACGTTCCAACGTCCTGTGGGCTGACGCCCACCCCATGTTGATAGACCAGCCTCCCGCCCCGGTCTGCGGTGAGCGCGAGCACGAGGAGGCCGGCAATGGCGATCGGAATCGCCGCGAGGCGAAAGATCCCAATGGTGACACGGCGGTCGTGACGTGCGAGCCAAAACACTCCCAGCCGGGCGAGGTCTCGCGCAGCGCATCGTCGATGCCCGCCCAGGTACGCGGCCCCCGCCCCGATGGTCCCGATCACGTAGAGGGCGGCTGCGGTGCGGTCCAGCCATACGCGGCTGCGAAAGACGAGGCATCCGATGTCGAAGAATGGCGCCAGGGCCAGCAACGCGATGGGGAAGTGAATGACCACCACGTGCAGACTCGGGTATCCCGGATCGGTCCAGAGCGATTGCAGATTCTCGATCACGCCTCCTCCTCGTTCGGGGTGCGATCGTCGTCGTGTTTGATGAACACACCATAGAGCGCGAGCCCGATGACTGAGAAAGCACCCATCAGCATGACGCCGCCGAAGTAGATCCACGGTTGGATGTCAGCCCCTGCCTCAAAAGGTTCCAGAATGAAGCGCTGGTAGAGCCAGCCCGCCCAGGGTCCCGAGTAGGTGTTGCCTATGAAGATCGCGAAGAAGGAGTAGCCGAGGTAGAGGGCCACCTGGTCTTTTGGGGCCACGGTGCCGCAGTACTCGAAGAAACGCGCCGAGCAGGTCATCTCCCCGAAAGCCCAGACGACGATCCCGAGTGCGACGAACGTCGCCGCGGGCGACATCGCTGGTAGCACCCACGAAGCCGTGGCGATCGTGGTGCCGACGAGCATTGCCCGCAGGGTCGGCCAACGCCGGGTAAGGTACGAGATCATCGCCTGGAAGAGCACGATCAGCAGAGCATCGAGGGAGATCAGGACCTCGGCGTTGAGCCAGTGCCCCGCCACCTTGGTCAACGGCACGAACTGGTCGATCCACGCCTCGGCGGCCCGAAGATCGGTGAAGGTCTCGACGTAGAGCGGCATGAATCCGAAGAGGGTGTTGATCATTCCCCAGAAGCCGGAGAAGATCACCAGCAGGAGCACGAAACGCCAGTTCGCGAGTACCATGGCGATCTCGCGCCCGATCTGACCGAAGGTTTTGCCGGAACGTCGTTCTTCGCTGGGGACCGGTTCCCGGTAGGCGACGATCGCCTGCGCGAGCATCAGCGCACATGCCGCAGCCGAGACCCAGAAGACAAAGTGGAACTCGGTTCGATTGCGCACCTGGGCGGCGACCACCGGACCGATCAGTCCGCCCGCGTTGATCATCATGTAGTAGAGCCCGAAGCCGACCGGCCGTGTGCTGCCCTCCTCGGTGGTCCTGGTGACGGTGCCCGCGATGGTGGGTTTGATGATCGAGCCGCCGACTGCGATCAGACCGAGCGCGACGCAGATCCACATGAAATCGGTGGTGGCGCCGAGCAAGAAGTAGCCGCCCGCCAACGTGGCGAAGGCGACGATGAGAGCCGGTTTGTATCCGAAGCGATCGGCGAGAGCGCCGGCGAGCACCGGCAGGAGGTACAGCATGCCGGTGAACAGGCCGTAGACCCAACCATAGGTGTCGGCAGGCACGCCGAGGTTGTTGACCACATAGATGCCGAGCACCATCACCATGCCGTAGTAGGCGAGACGCTCGAAGAGCTCCATGACGACCGCGGACCACAGGGTCGGCTTCAGCTGACGGACGAACTTGAAATCCATGGGCGGAGAGTTTAACCGAATTCGCGTGGCGAATTCGGAGTTTTGAATGTTGAATTTTGAATTTTGAATTCCCGCCCGCGCGCACATGCTGAGACGCGCCGGGTAGACGTCGCCGACCCTGGCTCTGCCGCTGTTGCTGACGGCCGAATCGGAAGGGTGGCAGGGGGTCGGCCATCAGCCACTCGCTGATGGGGGTGAGTCACCACGCCCAAAGGGCGTCCGTAACTCAAAACTCAAAACTAAAAACTAATCTGTCGCTGTGCTCACCGCCTCGGCGGGAATCGTGACCTTCTTTCGCGATTCCTTGAGATTTGTGAACTGAAGCCACTTGACGTCCTTCCAGTAGTCGTGAACCGAGTCGGGCGCTCCGGGATCGGCGATCTCGACATTTTTCGACTCCAGGAAGGTGCCGGTCGAGCCGTAGTAGGCGGCGAGGGCCTTGCGGTAATCCACCCGGGCCCGGATTTCGCTGAACTGGGCGCTGGCGAGCGCGTCCTGGATCTCCGAGACCTGGAAGTTGGTGGAGAGGCCGTTGTCGAACTTGGTCTGCTCGGCCTCGAGGTTTCTCTCGGCGAGACGGCGCGAGGCCACCGCCGCATCGATGGCGGCCGCGCCGTCCTCCAGCGAGCGCACCGCAAACCGTACCTGACGGGTGATCTCCTGTTTCAGCGCGGCGAGCTGAGCGCCGGCGCGGTCCCGCTGGTAGCGGTTCGCGGCCAGCGTCTCCTTCGCCTGGTGGTTGCCGATCGGCACGGTGTACTGCAAGCCGACGGTCCATGCCGGAAAGTCGAAGTTGAAGACCTGCTCCGCGGCGTCGCCCCATCCCTCGCGAATGGTGACCTGATTGCCGTCGTCGTCGGTGATCGTCGAGGTACCGCTGACGCCGCCAAAGGCGTAGCTTCCGGTGAAGTCGAAGCGCGGCAAGGCGCGGTTCTTTGCCACATCGACATTGTGCTGGAGCCGCTGCATCTCGAGCTCTTGCTGCAGGATCGCGGGGCGCTTGTCGAGGGCGGTCTCGATCGATTTTTCGAGGTTGGGAAGGACCGGCTTGATCTCGTAGGAGTCGGTGGTTTCGATCCGAATCTGCCACTCGCGTGGCAGGTCAAAACCCAGGAGACCCTTGAGGTTGTCCTCGGCGTTGGCGGCAGCGTTGTTGGCGTAGATGAGCTCCTGCTTGCGGGTGGCGACGGTTGCCTGCGACTGCACCATGTCGATCGGCGCCGAGGTGCCGACCTCCACCCTCTGACGGGTTTCCTCGAGGAGCCGTTCGGCGAGCGCGAGCGATTGCTCGGTAACTGCGATGGCCTCGCGGGTCGCGACGAGCTCCCAGTAGGCCTGCTCGACGTTGTTGAGCAGCTCGATCACCTGGACCTCGAAGCCGATCGCGGTTTGGTCGCGGAGGTTCTCCGCGATGATGATCGCCGACCGGTTGGCGGTGGTACCGAATCCGTTGAGCAGGGGCTGAGTCAGAGTCGCGCGGATGTTGGCATCCCACCGCGGGTTGAGGAAGAAGAACTCCGAGTTGGTCTCACCTCGGAAGGACGACCACTCGAGACCGACCTGGGTGCCGCTGGGCAAGAGCTGGTTGAGGCCGAGCCCGAACCGCATGTTCTCACTCTCCGCGACGTTGGCGCCCTCGAGGACGGTGGAGGTCGGCTGTCTGGTCGAGTCGTAGTTTAAGAAGGTATTGAAGGTCGGGTCGAAGATCCCGCCGGATCCGCGAAGGTTGGCGTTGGCCACCGCGAGATCGTACCGGCCCACGTGGAGGTTCAGGTTGCGCGCCAACGCTAGCTGGTAGGCTCCGGTCAGGTCCAGTTTCAGCGTGTCTCCCGGTGTCGCCGGAAGATCCCCGACCTGGGACGGCAGGGCGGAAACATCGAGGGTCGCAGCGTTGCCGAGTACGGCGGGGAACAGAAACAGAGTTGCAGCAATCAGCGCGTTCATTCTCGTTCTCAGCATGGATCCTCCTTCGCTCTCCGTACGATCATGTCTTACGCACCAGAATCTGAAAGGTTCGCCCTCGACTGATTCTCGTCAACACCTGAAACGACTACCGACGACACTCCTTACAAATTCCGAATCTTGCTCTTCAACAGGTAGACCTGAAACGCGAGGCTCGCTTTCGAACCCAGTCGGCGCAGGTCCGGCATCGGCAAACCGGCCACTCCGTCTTCGATATTGTCAAAGTAGAGGAGGCATACCGTCTTCTCCCGCACCCTGACCGGAAGAATAAAGCACTCGGTCGGAGGAGTGCCGCCAAGACCCAAAACGATCTCTACATTGCGGGGCATTTCGGGCAGAGGGCCGAGCCAAAAATCCGCGCCCTGAATCAGCCCCGTAAACACCGAGGGTTCGGCGACGGGTATCGTGATCTTCCGCACCAGATCTTGATCGATGCCCTCGCCCTCCCCCCGCCAACCCATGACCGTGTCGCCGCGCACGACCAGCATCATCCGCCGACGAAAGAGTGGCGCGCAAAATCCGAGCACGGCATCCGCGATGTCCTCCCGCATCTCGGCGTTCTGCAGTGCGAGCGAGGTGGTTGCGAGGCGCTCCTCGGGGCTCAGATCCGCAGCTGGAGGTTCCACCTCGTTGACCAGGGGAGAGCTGGGCTGTGGGGCAACCGGGGCGGCCTCCGACCCAGGGTCGGAACCAGGGTTGGGGGGCGCTGTCCCCCCTTCGGCCATGATGGCTTCTGCGCCCCCGTCCGTCTTGAGAGAAGGGAACAACGCCAGATCCTCGGCAGTCATCTCGAGGGGTTCTTCGTAGATCTCCCGGCGCCTAGGTCGGTCGCCGGGGCGTGGTGTTGTGTCCTCGCCGGTCGTACGCACTTCGACCGATTGTGCCGGCGGGTTGGTCGAAGCAGTCTTCGGAGCGGGCTGTTGGTCGGTCTTCGGGGCGCGGTCTGCCGACGACGCCTTGAGGTCAAAACGGCGGATCAGGGACTGATACTGGGCGGGGAGGTGAACCCTGTAATGGGTGTGAAGTGCCTCGTAGAGTCGGATTTCGAGGGTCGCGTAGCTATTGATGAGGCAGCCCGTGATCAGTGCCAGCTCATCCGCGATCAGGAGATCGTTCGGGTCAAGGGCGGCGATCGACAAGGTCTTGCCCTCGAGATGGAATGGGATCACCCGGAGCCGCGTGGCGATCCGTGGCGAGACCCACCGGATGACCGGCGCGTCGATGGTTGACAGCTCTGCACGTGACACTGTGCGAGCGTTGTAGTACCGGCCAAGAGCTGCGAGCAGAGACGATTCGGCGATGGCTCCGAGATCGAGGAGCACGGTATCGAGACGGGCCTGGGTGGTCTGGTACATCTCCATGGCTCGCTCCAGGGTGCCTTTCTCCAGCAACCTCTGGGTGACCAGCCACTCGCCGAATTGCCCATCGCCCATGATTCACCGACTCCGTTTGCACAGAATAGCAATGTTCGTCAGAGGCTGTTCTGGCTCGAATCAAAGGGTGGAGATCGGATCGACGTCGATCACACGTCGAACGCCTTTCGTGGTCGGTAGATCTTCGATCATCTCCAACACCTCCCGAAGCAGCTCGCGGTTGGCCGCCGACAGCAGGAGTTGCCAGCGCCAGTGATTGCGAATGCGCTCCAAGGGTGCCGGCGCCGGACCCCTCAGGCGAACCCTCTCGGGCAACGGGGTCGCTGCCCGAGCAGCCTCCTCGGCGGCATTCCTGCTCAGTCGTTCGCTGGTCGATTCGAACCGAACCAGGGCGAGTCGGGTGACCGGGGGGTATGAAAAGCTGCGTCGAAAAACGAGCTCCTCGTTGAGAAAGTTCGAGACGTCGTGGCTGCAGGCGAACCGGACGGCGGGATGATCGGGGTAGTAGGTCTGTATGACGACTCTCCCTGGACGGTCTCCCCGCCCCGAGCGCCCCGCAACCTGTGTCAAAAGCTGGAATGTTCGCTCCCCGGTGCGAAAGTCCGGCAGGCCGAGCATGGCGTCGGCCGAGATGACCCCCGTCAATGTCACATTTGGGAAATGGTGACCTTTGGCCACCATCTGGGTGCCGATGAGGACCTGGACGGTGCCGGCGGCAAAGGCACCGAGGGTCTCCTGCAGACCGGAGCGGCGGCGTACGGTGTCGCGATCGAGGATTGCCGATGTCACGCCCGGCAGAACCCTGCCGAGGTGATGGGCGACCTTCTCGGTTCCTGCGCCGACGGCGTCGAGCAGGTCGCCGGCGCACGATGGACACCTCCTCGGTGAAATTTGCCGGTGCCCGCAATAGTGGCAGCGCAGATCGCCCGAACGCTGGTGAACCACGAGAGACACCGAGCAGGCCTGACACTCGATACGGTGTCCGCAGTCGCGGCAGAGATAGATCGGGGCCCAGCCTCGGCGCTGCATGAGGAGGATCGCCTGCTCGCCGCGATCGACCGTCTCGCCGAGAAGCTCGATCAGGCGTCGGGAAAAGAGCGTCCGCCCCTGTTCGCCAGGCTCGGGGGGCTCGCTGCGCAGATCGACCAGCTCCACCTCGGGCAGCTCGCCGCCCGCAACTCGTCGGGTCAGCTGAAGACGATCTGCGAGGCCTCTCTCCACCAACGCCGAGGCCTCGACCGAGGGCGTCGCCGAACAGAGCACCACCGGTATTTCCAGACGCTGACCGATGACCAGAGCGAGATCCCGTGCGTGATATCTCGGTGCCTCCTGCTGTTTGTAAGCCGCATCGTGCTCCTCGTCGACGACGATGAGCCCAAGATCCTCGAAGGGCGCAAAAAGTGCGGAACGCGGGCCGACCACGACCCTGGCCTCTGAGGCTCGGATACGGCGCCACTCGCGCCACCGTTCGCCATCGGAGAGTGCCGAGTGAAGGATCGCCGCCTGCGAACCGAAACGGCGTTCGACAGCTCCCGCCGCCGCCGGTGTGAGGCCGATCTCTGGCACCAGCACCAGACCGCTGCGCCCGTTTGCCAGAACCGTCTCGAGACACCGAAGGTAGACCTCGGTCTTTCCCGAACCGGTGATTCCCTGGAGCAGGATGGGCGCGTAACATTGCGCCGCAATCGAGCCTTCGACCGCGTCGACAACCTGCCGCTGCTCATCGGTCAGCTGTGGCCGATCGACGGCTGGTTGGAGGACCCAGCGTGGCCGACGCGCCGGTGCCTGGTGGAAACGAACCAACACTCCGGCTGAGGCCATGGCTCGCAGCGTGGCCGGTGAGCATCCGACCTCGGCGCAGACCTCGGTGGCGAGGGCCGGCCGGCCCTGCTCGGCGAGCCATTCCAAGACCTGTCGCCGGCGGGGAGCTCGCCGGCACTGCTCGAGGAGCTCCTCGACCGGTGTGTCGGGCAGACGCACCGCGGCCACCTCGGCCTCCGGTGGTCGATCGCGACGCCGACGGCTGACCGTGACCAATCGGCTCGCCACCAGCGCGTCGAGCGGACCGCGACCTCGCGCCCCGGCCCGCGCCAAGAGAGTTGGGATTCGGAGCTTGGTGTGTGTCTGGAGCTGTCTGAGGACTGCTCCCTGTTTTGCGGGCAAGGCCTCCGGGTCGGTGGCGGCACCGGGAGCGGTGAGCCGGGCGACCTCACCGTCGGCACGGAGGAGGCCCACCGGAAGAATGGTCGCGAGCGTGTCGCCAAGGGGACATCGGTAGTAGTTGGCGATGAAATCCGCGATATGAAAAAGATGGGGTGGCAACAACGGTTCAGGGTCGATGATCTCGGTCAGCTCCCGCACCGCGGCGATGTCGATGTCGGTCGTGTTGCTGACCCCGACGAGCACCCCGGTCACCGTCTTTTTGCGAAGCGGCACCCGGACCCGAACGCCGGGCACCGCAAAGACCTCGAGCTCCTCGGGGATGGCGTAGGTCAGCGCTTCGGGAGCGCTGCGGGGGATGGCGACCTTGGCAAACACCGAGACATGGTACCGCGGAGCCAGGTTCGAGTTCGGAATTCGGATGTCTGAATTCCCGACCACCCGCCCTCAATACCCACCCCCTGCTCAATCCATCTCCGTGCTCGTGCTCGTGATCATGATCTTGCTCGATCCGCCACCCGACCGCCCACCCGGATACAGGGTGCGGGCTTCGGGACTGGGCGGTGGCTGCCGTTGCAGCTGATTGTTGTCGACGTCGCTGGCCCTGTTCCCTGCCTCGGACGTTGTTCACTGGCTCTGAATGCTGTCGCTGCCGTTGTGTCTGGCGCTGCTTCCCTCAACTGGATGAGTAGGAAGATCGAGCACGAGCACGAGCACTGGTAGGTACGCGGACGTGCCCATGGAGACGGAGGCGGGCACGGAGACGGGATCAGCTCGGCCGGCGCATACATCGTCGGTGAATGGGGTGGGTGGTTGGGAACTCAAAACTAAAAACTCAAAACTAAGAACTCATGCGGCGGCGTTGTACTAAGCTAGAGCCGTGCCTGTCGAAGTCTCCTCCAAAAACAGATCGACCGGTCAAAAAATCGGCCTCCCGTTGGGCCCGATATTGTTCTGCATGACGCTCCTCACGAATCTCGATTCATCCGGTCCCGAGGTCACCCGCATGGCGGCGGTGGCGGTGCTGATGGCGACCTGGTGGATCACGGATGCCATCCCCCTGTCGGCGACCGCCCTGCTGCCGTTGGTGATGTATCCCGTGCTGGGCATCATGAAGACCCGAGAGTGTGCGCCGATCTACGTCAACAGCACGATCTTTCTCTTCATCGGTGGATTCATGATTGCCGTGACGATGGAGAAGTGGCGTCTGCACAAGCGAATCGCGCTGTGGATCATTCGTCGGATCGGGGGCGGGCCGGCGCGCATCATTCTCGGTTTCATGGTCGCTGCGGCGTTTCTCTCGATGTGGATCTCCAACACCGCCACCGCCATCATGATGGTGCCCATCGCCATGGCGATCATCCTGCAGCTGGAGGAGAGGTTTGGGTTCAGCGCATGCCATTCCTTCACCGTTGCGCTGATGCTCGGAATCGCCTATGCCTGCTCGCTCGGCGGCATGGCGACGTTGGTGGGTACGCCACCGAATCTATCGTTTGCAAGGATATTTGAGATCAGCTTCCCGAACGCAGAGTCGATCGCCTTTGGGCAGTGGCTGGTGATGGCGTTTCCCATCACTTTTGTTCTGTTGATCATTGTGTGGCTCCTGCTGACGCGAGTGTTCTTCCGCTTTGGGGAATCGTTCGAGGTCGACCGCAACGTCGTGAAACGTGAGTATGCGGCGCTCGGCGCCATGTCGTTCGAAGAGCGGGCGGTGCTCGCGGTCTTTGGGGCCACCGCCTTCGGCTGGGTGTTTCGAAAAGATCTCGTGCTCGGGGTTCTGACCATACCGGGATGGTCGCGACTCCTGCCCCACGCGAACCTGATCGACGATGCCACGGTCGCGATCGGAATGGCGATGATCTTGTTTTTCATCCCGACGCGCAACCGGAATGCCAGCGACGCTAGGGTCATGGGTGTCGACGTGTTCACCAAGATCCCCTGGAACATCGTGCTCCTATTCGGCGGTGGTTTTGCCCTCGCTCAAGGCTTCCGGGTCACCGGTCTTTCGGAGCTGATCGGAACCCGGTTTGCTGGCCTCGAGGGCGCGCCACCTTTTGCCATGATCATGTTGGTTTGCGGCGGGCTGACCTTCCTGACCGAGCTGA
>CBDTWX010000150.1:0-11262 GCA_965364305.1 uncultured Thermoanaerobaculia bacterium | reverse complement strand
TCCTTCCACTCCGTGACGAAAACATTGGTCTCGCCGGGTTTCGAGTTGTGGCGGTTCGAGCAGAAGACGAAGGTCTTCCCGTCAGGCGACCACATGGGGAAACCGTCGAAGCCCTCGGAGTAGGTGATCCGTTCGAGGTTCTCGCCGTCGAGATCGACCATCCAGAGATCGAACTCGCGTCCGCTCGGATCGCCGTAATTCGAGGAGAAGATGATCTTCTCACCCGTCGGATGAAAGAACGGTCCGAATGCGGCAACCCCGAGGTCGGTGATCTGCCGCTGGTTGGAGCCGTCCGCATCCATCACGAAGATTTCGAGTTTCGATGGCCGGATGAGACCGTCGGCGAGAAGCGCCTGGTAGTCTGAGATCTCGGTGGGATCCGAAGGGTGACGCGCCCGGTAGACAATCTTGGTGCCGTCGGGGGAGTAGAAGGGCCCACCGTCATATCCGATCTGGTCGGTGAGGCGGACGACATCCGATCCGTCGAGGTTCATCGAATAGATATCGAGATCGCCGTCTCGCATCGAGGTAAAGACGATGCGGTCGCCCTGGGGCGAGACGGTGGCCTCGGCGTCGTAACCCTCCTCGGTGGTGAGCCGGGAAATCTCGCTGCCGTCCGGTCGCGCACGAAAAATGTCGTAGCCCGGATAAATCGGCCACACGTAGCCGCGGCTGCGGTCCGGGGTTGGCGGGCACTCGGGGTCCTCGAGGTGGGTCGAGGAGTAGATGATCCACTCATCGCCCGGCAGGTAGTAAGCGCAGGTCGTGCGTCCAGTCCCGGTCGACGCGAGTGTGGTCTCGGCGGTCTCCAGATCCAAGGTGAATATCCGGTCGCAGGGGTACGGTTGGCGGGTCGTCTGAAATATCAGCTTGTCCCCGGCAAAGGAAAAGTAGGCTTCTGCATTCTCGCCCCCGTCGGTCAGCATCCTGAGCGTGCTGAGATGGGTCTCCTGCGGGTCTGGCTCGATGAGCCTGGGCACAGAAGGTGCGATTTCCACCGACACCGGGACGGCGGGTTCTTCCGGCTGTGCGGCGCAACCTGAGCCGATGATGATGGTCGATGCGGTGGCCAGTGTGAGTCCGAGACTGAGCTTCATTTCTCCTCCAGGCCGCGAGATGGTCTCACGACCCCCCGCCAAACGCAACCTCCGACCACCCAGGGCACATCGTTATGAAGTCGAACTTTAACGTTGGCACGTTTGAACGTGCCGCCCGTCCGACCCGCGACGATCTCGAGTTTCGGATTGCGGATTTCGGGACAGAAGACAGCGGCAGCGACAGCATCCAGGATCAGCGGCTGGGACAGTCGCCAGTGGCAGAAACCAGCGACAGGTGACAGCGATCAGGTTCAGGGGCAGGTCTCAGGGGCAGGTCTCAGGGGCAGCAATCAGGGGCAGCAATCAGGGGCAGGAATCAGATACAGCGACAGATGTCAGGGGCAGTGGTCAGGGTGTGAGGCCGTCGTGGTCACCTCACCGAATTCCGGATGAGCCGAACTTTCAAACGTTCAACGTTCAAACGTTCAAACGTTGTGATTTTGGGGTGGGTGGGCGGGAAAATCGATATTCGAGATCCGAAATTCGAAATCCCGTCAAGGATGGGCGGGCGGTCATTCCTCATTCCTCATTCCGAATTTCATCCGGTGTTCTGCATCCCGCGAGCGATGCCGAGCACGGTCGAGCGGAGGGCGCGTTCGAGGTCCGCGTCCTCGCACCCGCCTGATCGCCAGCGATCCAGCAGATCTACCTGGAGGATGCTGATCGGGTCGACATAGGGGTTGCGCAGGCGGATCGAGCGGCGGAGCACGGGTTCGCGCTCGAGAACGGCCGATGATTCGAGGAGTCTGCAGATGATCTCGCGAGTGCGCTCGTACTCGGCGACGATCAACGAAAACAGACGTTTCCCCTTCGTACCCGCGAGCTGGGCATATCGGGCGCCGATGCCGAGGTCGGTCTTGGCGAGGACCATCTCGACATCGCCGAGGAGGTTGGCGAAGAAGGGCCAAGATTGCGCCATTTCCCGCAGCATCTCCTCACCGTGGCTCTGAGCGGCGGCCTCGAGACCGCTGCCGACCCCGAACCAACCCGGTAGCAGGTGGCGGTTTTGCATCCAGGCAAAGACCCACGGAATCGCTCGCAGATCCTCGATCCCCGCGCCTGATCGCCGGGTCGCCGGGCGGGAACCGATCTCGAGTCGTTCGATGATGTCGATCGGGGTGGCGAGACGGAAATAACCGAGGAAATCGGGGTCGTCATAGACGAGGCTCCGATACGCCTCCTGTCCGGCCGCGGCAACCTCATCCATGGCGCCCGACCAGCCAGTTCTTGGCTCGTCGCGACGGGAGCCGAGGGCGCTCGCTTCGAGAACTGCACCGGTCATGAGCTCGAGAGTCCTCAGCGCGATCCCGCGCAGACCGTACTTTGCATGGATGATCTCACCCTGCTCGGTCACCCGCAGATGTCCGCGGACGGCTCCCGGCGGCTCGGCGAGGATGCCGTCCCTCGGTTTGCTGCCTCCGCGCCCCGCGGTGCCGCCGCGGCCGTGGAAGAGGGTCAACCCGACCCCTGCGCTGTCGGCGATCTCGTGCAGGGTGACCTCTGCCCGGTAGAGGGCCCAGCGCGAGGCGGACAGCCCCGATTGCTTGCTCGAGTCCGAGTAGCCGAGCATGACGATCTGACGGTTGGCCCGTGCCGCCACGTGGCTGCGGTAAAGCGGGTCGGCGAGCAGCCGGGCGAGGGTGTCGCCCGCGTGGTCGAGGTCGGTGACGGTCTCGAAGAGGGGGGCGATATCGAGCGGCACATGGCCGTTATCGTCGGTGAAGCCCGCATGCCGCGCCAGGTAGAGAACGCCGAGGGCATCGTCCGGACCCTGGGCCATCGAAATGATGTACGGCCCCACGGACTCCGGTCCAAAGCGCCGGCGGGCGTCCGCGATGCTCGAAAGGACCGCGAGTGAGCGAGAGCTCTCGGCCCCGCCCTCGACGCGGTCACCCGGACCGGCATCAATCGCGTGGCGCAGCAGCCGGGCGCGTTCCTCCGCGGAACGGTCGATGAAGGCAGGATCCGCCAACAGCTCACCGGCAACCTCTCGGTGGACCAGGGCGTCCTGGCGCACATCCAGGGTGGCGAGGTGAAAGCCGAAGGTCTTCACCCCCTGCACCAGCCGGATGGTGCGATCCAAACCGGCGTGAATGCCACGATTGCGGCCAAGGCTGGCGACAATCAACTCGAGGTCCCTGACAAAAGCTGCGGCCGACGGGAAGGCATGTCGGCCGCCCTTGCGGGTGTCTTCGAGACGCGCCCAACAGAACCAGAGCAGGATGCGATACGGCATGTCGTTGTAGCGTGACGGAATGCCTTCAGCGACCTCCGGCATTCGCTTCCGGTACTCGAGGCAGCGATTCTCCACAGCGGTGTCGAAGCTGATTCGTGAGCGCGATTGGCTGAGGTGGCGAAAGAGATCGCGCACGTCGTCGATGTAGCGGCCAAGGATGAGCTCTCGTTGCCGTTCGAGGGTGTGGCGAATGGTGTCGGGCCCGACGTTGGGGTTGCCGTCCATGTCTCCGCCGACCCACGACCCGAATCGTACGATGGGGCACTGGAGGTCTTGGGCGTCGGCGGCGCCATAGGCCGCGCGAACTGATGATGCCATCGTGCGATAGAGGTTGGGAACGATGCGGTAGATGACGTCGCTGAGATAGAAGAGCACGTGTTCGACCTCGTCACTCACGCTTCGCCGCACCCCGGGGTGCTCGGCGGTCTGCCACATGAGGGTGATCTCGTCACGGAGACGCCGGGTCAACAGCTCTTCTTCCGGGGTCGACATCCCGATGTGCTCGATTCGGTCGATCAGGATCTGTGCGACTCGCTGTTCCTTGGCGAGGATGGTGCGCCGGATGGCCTCGGTGGGGTGAGCGGTGAAGACCGGTTCGATGAGCGTGTTGTGGAGGAGGGTGCGGAGGCGGTCGATCGGCAGGCCCTCGGCCGCAAGGCGCAGAACAACTTCTTCGACGCTGCCCGGTTGAGGGGTGCCGCAGCTCAGATAGGAGCGGCGTCTGCGGATGCGGTGGACCCGCTCCGCCATGTTGACGAGCGAGAAGTAGGCGGAGAACGCGCGCGCGATCTCGGCCGCCTGCCGGGCCTCGCGACCGGTCAAAAGATAGTGCAGCCGGCGGTCCGCATCTCCGTCGCCGTCGCGTCTCGCCCGGGCTGCCAGCCGAGCCGCCTCGACCGTGTCGAAAAGCTCATGACCGCCCTGCTCGCGGAGCACCTCGCCGAGCAACGCGCCGAGAAAGCTCACATCCCGTCGGAGGTCTTCGACCTGCCGGTCATGAGCTGCGGATGGCGCTCTTGATGCCGTCATGGAGGGTCACATCATCTCACAGTGACTGACGAGATCGAATCATTGAAGGCATCACGGAATCGGTGAGGACGCGGAACTTTCCAGCGAGCAATTGAGCGGGCAAAGCCCTCTTCTCAATTCGATAATGCCTCCTTTCTGTGTCGGGCCATCGAACAGCTCTCGATCTCGCAGGCGCATCGAGGCAATTTTGTTACTCTATTGGTGAACAGTTTCGATTCATTGGGGGCGATTGGATGCCGGTCGGTCAACAGGCACAGTACCGTGAGCTCGCTGACTTCATTCGGCATGTCGGCAAGGATCCCTCCCACCTGGTTTTCGAGGATGAGCTCACGGGCATCAACAACCGTCGGTTCCTGTTGAGATACTTCGAACGGGTGCGCTGGAGCAGCGGCGAGGACTTCCCGATCTCCCTTCTGGCGGTCGATCTCGACGAGTTCAAACGGGTCAACGACCGGTATGGCCACGACGCGGGTGATCAGGTGCTGGTCTGGTTGGCGTCTCTGCTCGAGGAGATGGCTGACAAGGAAGGCTTCCCGGTTCGCTATGGGGGCGATGAGTTCGTCCTCGTTCTTCCCGATTTCGACCGGGGTCGAGCCCAACAGCTGGCCTACGGGTTGCTCCAGAAATCCAAAGATCGACCGTTCGCGCTGCGTTCTCTGGGAACCGCCCTGCCGATCACCATGAGCATAGGTGTCGCCTCGGCTCCCGGTGACGGAACCACCGGTACGAGCCTGTTGCAGGCTGCAGATGCGGCTCTCTACCATGCCAAGCAGTCGGGCCGCAATCGGGTTGCTGTGGCGTGGAAGGTCGATCTCGAGGACGTGTTCGAGAAAACCGCCCTCAATAATCTCAAGACGTTCGGACTGACCGGGCGTGAGCGGGAGCTGGCGCAGGTTTCCAAATGTCTGGAGAGTCTTGCTCGGGGAACCGACCAGTTCATGGTGATCGACGGGTCGCCGGGAATCGGCAAGACTGCGTTCTTGGAGACGATTCAGGAGCAGCTTGCCGGAGAGGAGCGATTCAAGCTCGTTCACGTTTCCGGAGTCCAGCAGGAAGGGTACCGTCCTTATTATCTCGCGGGGCGCATATTGATGGATCTTCTGCGTGGCCTCGGTGAAGAGGCGGAGAAGAAACTCGCAGACCTGACCCCAGCTGAGATGGCATATCTGGCGCATGTCCTCCCAGAGCTCGAGATCGAGGGGACAGGATCAGCGCCCGTGGACGAGACCACCATGCGCGAGGGCATTTTCTCCGTCCTCGTTCAGTTCATTCCGAGGCTCGTAGGCGGAAAGCCTCTCGTCCTGCTGCTCGATGACCTGCAATACTCCGACGAGGCTTCGTTGCTCGTCCTGAGGACCCTCCTGACGAGGCCCGAGATGAACCTGTTCGTCTGCGGTGCCTCGCTGGACCTTGCAGCCGAGGAGGAGGCGTCACCGCTGAGACGTTTTTTGGTTGCCTCGCAACAGGAACTCGGTATCCGGACGATTCAGCTCCGTCCTCTGACGAGAAACGAGATCGCGTCACACCTGGAGAGCATTTTTCCCGGCCTCAAGGTGACCGAGGACTTCGAAGAGGACCTCGCCGAGATTACTCAGGGCAACCCGCTGTTTATCAGCGAAATCATTCGCAAGCTGGTCTCCGAGCAAAAGCTCACATTCGTTGGTCGGGAGTGGACGGTCTTGCAGCTCGATGAGGGTTACCTTCCACGTTCTCTCGAAGAAATCGTGCAGCAGAAGATCGGCGAGCTCGATATGGAAGGCCGTCAGCTGCTCGAACAGGCCTCGACCTTTGGTGAAGAGGTTTCTCTGAGCGCCCTGTCGAGCAGCTCCGAGATGGAAGAGGCCAAGGTCCTGGAGTTCCTCGACCGAGCCGAGGCGCTGGGCTTGGTGAAACTCGGATTCCAGGTCAACGACGAGATCCTGCACTTCTTGGGAAAACAGGTCCTCGAGATCAGCTACGGGTCGATGGATGAAGACCGTCGACAAGAGCTCCACGAGCGTGTCGGCATCTTCCAGGAGACGCTTCATCGGAAGCGACTCCTTCCATCGGCCTCGTTGCTGGCGTATCAATTCAAGCGGTCGGCGAACCAAGAGAAGGCGCGCCGGTACGAGCGGATGCAGCTCTCCTACAGCAACACGGTCTTCAACTCCGCGGAAGCCGCCGCCTACACCGGGGAGCCGGTCGAGGAAGAGCCGGAGATCGGCGAGCCGCTCGGATCCGAGGTCCTGCGTTCGATGCCCGAGCTCATCCGGAGTCTTTTGACCTCCGTGCGGAACATCCAGCTCTACCCCGCCGAGAGCGATGCGGTCGTGACATCGCGACGCCGTACGGGCGATGCCATTCGAAGCGTCCTCGGCGAATCGAAGGTACTCAACTTCTCTCTTGCCCAGCGAAACCTGGAGGTCAACGGTTCGGAGCTCGACACCACGGGATTCACGACCCTGGCCGATTCGCTGGTCGAACTGCTGGCACACAGAAATCTTCGCACCCTGGTCTTTCTTCGCGGAGTGACCGATTCGGAACTCGGAGATCTCCTCACCACGATCGCCACTCTCGAGCGCGAGCAGATCGAGCCGGGTTTTTGGAGGCGATTTCTACGTGAGAAAGAGCTCGCGCACATTGCTCTCCGTCAGGTCCGCTACTCGGCCGTCGGAAGCAGACTCGGAGAGGACGAACCGGCTGCGGATCTGACTCGCGCCAAGGAAAAGGCCCTCGATGCCGAGGGAACCGCGCGGATCCCCGGGATTTTGAGGGCGTTCATGGGTGCCGCGATGAACTGCCGGCTCTATCCGCCCGGGAGCAGGCAGATCGCGGATTCGATCGAGGAGTTCCATCGAACCGTGCAGCGCATCTTGGATCGAAGGCAGGTTCTGAGCCTGGCCACCAAGGACGAGTATCTGCTGGCCAACGGGGTCAAGGTGAATGTCGCTGATTTCGATTCCTTGGCGAAGAGCTTTTTCGAGCTGACAAAAACCGTCGGAATGCGCAGCCTGACCATGTCGGGGAATATCGAGCAATCGGAGCTCGAGACGTTTTTTGAAACGCTTCGAGACCTTCCGACGAGCGGTACACAGCCGGAGTTCTGGACCTCGTTCAATGCGGAAAGGGGACTCGCGAATCTGGTTGTCAACCAGCGCAACTACAAACTGAAGGTCGGTTATAGCGGAGTGTTTGTGGCGTCCACCGACCTCCCGGAGGAACCAAAGGCAACTGCAGAAACGTCGCCGTCTCAATTGGACCGAGAGGAGGGAGAAGCTCCGGCGCCCGATTTTGACATGGAACCGTGGCTCGGCGCCGGGGACGCGGTCACCGAAGAACCTGAAGCGAGAGCGCCGGATATACCCCGCGACGCGATTCCGAGATTCGGCAAGGATCTGCTGATGCGGGGGGAGGATCGGGTCTTCGGACAACTCGTGGCGCGTGTCTTCGAAGACTATCAGCGGCTGCAACAATCGGAGCGGTTGGAAGCGGTCCAGTCGTGCACCACCCTCATGGATAAGTTGATCCTTGCCCTTCAGCACCGGTTTGCCGTCGTGGCCGCCGATTGCCTGGTCTCCGCGTTGGCCGAGGAAGATACCTCGACGGTTCTTGCAGAGATTGCGGATCTGTTGCACCGCATGGCGGAGGGCGCCATTCAATTCTCCGACTACCAGACCGCGAGCCGAATCTTTGCCGCGATCTCATCACGTCGACGCTCTTTGGCCGCTTCGGAAGACACGTCCGAACGGCGAAAGGCGCGAGGTCTTGATCGCAGGCTGAGTCAATCGTCGCAGGATCTCCTGATCGAGGATCTCAAGTCGGGTGAGACGGACCGCCAGGAGCGAGCCGCGCGGGTCCTCGGAAGTCTCGGTCCGGGGTGCATCCCGCTGCTGGTCGAGTCGATCAAACAGGAGAGAAACCTCAGGGTCCGTCAGCTGAGCGCCGGGATTATGGCCGATTTCGGATCGCCCGCGGCCCGAGCCATCAAGCGCGCGCTGACTTTCGAGGTGACGGTCGAGCAACGCTTTCGCATTCTCGAGGTCATCGACACGATTACAGGGGACCTGCGTGACGAGCTGACCCTGTGCATCGGCGACACCAACCCGAAGATCCGTCGCGCCGCTTTTCGGCTGGCTGAGCGACTCGGAGATGAAGATCTCATCGGAATCCTCATCCCGTTTGTGCGCGATGAGGACGCCGGCGTCGCAAAGGGAACGATCCGCAGCCTCGCGAACCTCGGGAGTCCGACGGCTGTTGAGGCCGTGAAGTCGATCCTCGAGACCACCAAGGAACCGGAGCTTGCCATCGCGTGCTGCCAGGCACTGGGACAGATCGGCGATGCGGATGGGATCGAGGCGCTTCAACCCATAGCCTCGCCGAGAAAATTCTTGGGTTTCGGCAAGAGTTGGCCGACCCAGGTGCGTGCGACGGCAGTGCTCGCTCTTCGCCGGATCGACGATCCCCGAGTCAGGGAAATCCTCGATCGGCTGGCCAACGACAAGGACCCGATGATCCGGCAGCTGGTGCGTGCCGGCAACCTCGGAGACTCCAGCTGAAACACATACAGAATCATGTGTGTCGTCGATGATGAGAATTCGCTGAGCCGAAATTTCCCGATTTGTCGTCTGTCCTTAATAGGAACGGAAATTTCACCGACTCGGCGAGCCCTGGAGGGCGCCACCGGAAAAGAAAGGAAGCAAAATGGCCATGAGTCGATCAGCCAAGAAACCCTTGATGTCCGCGCTGATTCTGTGCCTCGTGCTGGTCGGTTTCACGAGCACGTCACACGCCCAGTATGAGGCGCCGATCCTTTTCAAACAGACCATTTCTCAGATCGTCGTGACCGACCAGGTCGACGGTTGGCCGCCGGGACACGAAACGAGTATCTGGCGCAGTTTCAACGGCGTGGTCGCGAGTGCCGACGCATCAAAGGTGTTTTTCTCGGTGTGCGTGAGATACTCCTATCCAGATGTGTGCAGGGCCTTCGTGGCCAACTCCGACGGCACCGGTCTTCAAGATGTCTCGGCGATCTTTCCCTCCAATCTGGTCAGCAGCACGTGGGGCTGGGGCAATATGGTCATCAACGATGACGGCTCCGAGGTCTTCATCAGGGCGCAGACGGACGACGGCAAGGTATACATCCAATACCTCGACACCTCGACCCTGACCACCGGTCAGGCGGTGAGCCAGTGGTGGTGGTCCGGGTACTTCGACTGGTACACCGCCAACAGCAGTGCTTCGCGGCTCTATACGGGCAAGCATGATTGGGGCTATAACGACAGTCTCGGAAGGAACCTCAGAGGGCTTGGGTACACGAACCGCAACGGACTTGCGACGCAATATATGGACATCTATGACCTGCCGTGCTTCGGTTTGTGCAACAACCTCAATGGGCTGTATTTCATGGGGAGCTCGGTGCAGGGTGATCACTCCTTCTTCTCCTGGACCAGCAACTACGAGGGCAATGCGAGTATCAACAACCGGAGCGCGATGTGGCATACCACCCTCGCCGGCCCTGCCCACAAGCTGACCACCGAGGACCATCTGTGGGTCGATCAAGGCGACTGGCGCGGTGTCTGCACCGAGGACGGCAGTACGGCCGTCTACCAGTATCTCCACAGATCGGGCGACCCCAAGGAGATTCACGTCGTGGATGTGGCGACTGGGACCGAGCGCTTCATCTCGTCTACGACCGATCTCAACCCCGTGCATACCTTCATCACGCGAGACGGTCATTACCTGTTTGCCCAGGGGAGCAAGGGGGAGTATGGCTACCATTACAACACGTTGTACGACCTGGAGGGAGGTGGTGCGCGGGATTCGTGGTCGTACCACATTCCGTGGCCGAATGATTACAGCAACATCACCGACGACAACCGCTACTACTTCGTGTCAAGAAACGAGGCCCTGTATCGAGTCGACATGGGGGGAGGGGAGTTCGGCAAGGCCCCGAACGTCAACAGCATCTCGTTCAGCGAACCCTATCTGTGGCACGATGCCTCGGCTCAGATCGGCATCGAGGTCGACATCTCCGACGCCCAGGGTGTGTCCAACGTCGAGTGGGTGAGACTCGATGTCCTAGTAGAGGGTTTCGAGGAACCGGACTTCTATATGCCGAGGTTGCCGCTCGCCTTTCCTGCGACCGATGGCGATTGGACCTTGCTCCACGACGATGGCACCCATGGCGACGTGACCGCGGGCGACGGCACGTTCACCCACGATGCCATCGCGACCCGCAAGGGCTCGTACGACGACTGGAACACCTGGTTTACGAACTTCAGCTTGCCCCACGACGTGGGTATCCGGATCGTCGTCAAGGATCTCGACGGGAACTACACCACGGCCGACACCAATCTGTGGATTTCGGCAATCAACGAGGATCCGACCCACATCTTCAGCGACGGCTTCGAGTCAGGTGACACCTCTGCCTGGTAGAACTCGGTTCCAATATCGGCGGAGAAATCTCTCACACTGATTCCGGGCGCAACCCAGGTTGTGCAGCGGTGACTCCTCGGAGGAGATGATGACACGACTGGTCGAGAACCGATAAGATAGTGTCGAAAAAAATCACAACGGGGAGGCCCCATGCTCCGAGCTTGTTCGACCCGGGCAGCGCTTGTTGGAATGTTGCTGGTTCCGTTGGGATGGACGGCCGCGGCTGAGCCGCCTCATCACGCGGGTCGCCTTCTTTTTGAGGAATCGGTGTCTCAGAAACTTGCGGGAAGCTTGTCCGCTGACACCGTCAGCCGGCTAGATCGTGCCACGCTTGGTGCGTTGCGCGGCGGAGCGGTGAAACGATTGATATTCGTGGAAATCTTGGTCGCGGCCCCAACCCCACAAGCGATACGGCGAATCTCACAGCGGACTGGGCGCGGCAAAAGCTGATCGATTTGAACGTATTCAGGATACCTCAAGGGGCTG
>CBDTWX010000149.1:0-11279 GCA_965364305.1 uncultured Thermoanaerobaculia bacterium | reverse complement strand
ATGACAAAGACAGCTATTCCGATGATCACAAGTCCGCCCTGGAGAGCATCAGTGTCCTGACTCTCGGCCTTCCCAGCGGCTCGCGAGGCGTGGGCGAGGGAACCGTCCTCTTCGACACGGTTTCCGTCCATCGCTGACGGTTGGTGAAGCCCGAGGAGTGATCCGTAGCGACCTTCTCGCCGCGGACCCGGGAAGCGAGAGAAACGCCTCGATGCCGCAGGCCCCCCTGGCAGGTGGGCTCAAGACTACCTATCCAGGTATAGCCATAACTCGTTGACTCCGCCAAAGCTGACATTGGTGGATCTCGCGACAGGAGGGCCCACCGTGGACGACGATCCACGGGCGCGGTCGCGGGTCGCCGATGCTTCGCTCGCCGTCGAGCGAGGAGGACTTCTGCATGACGGTCAGCGGCCTCCGGAGTTGTATGGCTCGAGCCCCACCCCTCTCGGCCGAGGCCCATGAGGGTCGCCGCATGAACCGTCACGCACGATGTAGGACCCACGCACCAACGCAAGAGATCGAAGGAGAGCTGGAATGGCTCGGGCAAAGAGCAAAGAGATCAAGATCTATCTGACCTCGTGGCAGAAAAGGATGGTCGCCGACTTCGCCAGCAAGGATGCCCTCGGGCGAATCAGCAGGAGGGAGCTGTCCAAGCTCCTGGTGAAGTGGAAGCCCGGGGGCTGTCTCGCTTCGTACAAGCTCCCGCCGAATGGCATCCGAAAGGACGACTGGGTGATGTATCTGACGGACGAGCAGATGAAGATGGTCCATGACGAGCTCGGTCTGAGAGCGAAGGTCTCGGCCGTCAACATCTCCGCCGAGGAGATCGCGGCCGGCAACATCGTCTTCGGCTAGTCCTGCGCCGGCATGATCGAAGCGAGCACGACCGGTTCGCGCTACGAGCTTCTGTCGTGCATCTGGGAGCTGACCCTCCGCTGCACGATGAACTGCATGCACTGCGGATCCGCCGCCGGTGCCGCCCGCCGGCAGGAGCTGGCGCTCGACGAGTGCCTGGCTGTGGTGGATGAGCTCGCGTCGCTGGGTTGCCGGGAGCTGACCTTCATCGGTGGAGAAGTCTTCCTCTACAAGGAGTGGGAGAAGATCGCCCGGCATTCCACGGATCTGGGTCTCGTGGTCAACATCATGACCAATGGCTACCACATGCGCGACAAGCATGTCGACCAGATCAAGCACGCGAGGTTGTCGAACGTCGGGATCTCGATCGACGGAATGGAGCAGAATCACAACCGCATCCGACGCCGGCCGGACGGTTTCCTGCAGGTCACCCGGTCACTCGATCTCTTGCGAGACGAGGGAATCGCGACCGGTGTGGTGACCTCGCTTCTGGACTTCAACACCGCCGACCTCGAGCCGATGTACGACTTTCTCGTCGCCCACGGAGTGGGGATCTGGCAGCTCCAACTCGTCAACCCGATGGGCAACATGGCGGGCTGTGATGAGCTGATCATCGACCCCATGAAGATACCGCTGATCACCGACTTCATCCGCGACAAGAACTCGTTGCGTGAGATGGTCGTGATCGCGGCGGACAGCATCGGCTATTTCGACGAAAACGAGCCGTACCTTCGCGGCCGACGAGCCCCGATCTGCTGCTGGGAAGGCTGTCAGGCGGGGATCACCGGCGTTTGCATCGACTCGGTCGGCAACGTCAAGGGATGTGGCGCCCTGTACGACGACTTCTTCATCGAAGGCAACGTGCGGCAGCGAAGCCTGTCGGAGGTCTGGAACGACGAGAGGAGCTTCGCCTACAACCGCGCCTTCGGCGTCGAGATGCTGAGCGGCAGGTGCCGGGCCTGCAACAGCTGCCACACCATCATCGCTTCCAGGGTCGATCCTATACCGCCGGGCAGGACGATGAATGCCGAGGAAAGGCGAACGAAGTGGTGAAGCCGAGAAAAGAACGTACGGTGGCGGTAGACGCGCTCGACAAAAGGGTCCGTGCCTCCGTCGGTCACGGTGCGCACCGGAAGCTGACCTCCGGCCGGCTGATCGAGGACGCCGAGCGAGGCGCCTCGGTCGACCGCCTGCATCAGCCCCTCGCCGCCGCCGGTGACGATATCGCAACCGACTTCGGCCAGGCGCCTGCCGAGGGTGTACGCCTCGGAGTAGAGAGGGTCCGTCGTGGCGACCCGGGACGAACCAAAGACTGAAACCCGGAAACGTTCCAGGTTCCTGGGTTGCAGCCGCTCCAGCGACTCGATGGTCTCCCACAGCTGGGCCACCGAACAGTCAATGATTTGGACCAGATCGACCGTGACCTCGTCGATTTTCCCATGCGTCGGGGCTGGAGGCTCACTCCCCGAGTCATTCATAAGGTCTCCGCCTGTTCAAAGAGCGGCAACGTCGGTTCGAGGTGGGGGAGCAGGTGGTTGACGATGGTCTCGCACCACTGATCTCTATCTTCGGCGCCCAGCCTTAAGGGCGCGAGCGCGCGTGCCGCGATCATGCCCTCCAGTAGGAGATCGATCTGCTCCTGAAACCCGGGATCGACTGCGCGCACGCCGTCATACGATGGTCGTTCCGAGATCGGCACGTGGACGAGCACGTCGTAGGTCTTCATCCAGTGGTCAAGAAACTGCTCCCATGCCCTCATGGTGCCTGCGGAGTGCACGAGATAGCAGTAATTGTCGAGCACCGCGCGATCGCAGAGCACGACCTCGTGATCTGTCGTGGCCTCGATTTCCCATGCGATCTGGGTATGGAGGATCCACTCCTGTGCGTCGACCGTCGTTTCCTGGTTGATCGGAAGGGGACATCGACGCGCGACCTCGCGAACCATCTCGAGATCCGCATTGCGTCTCTTGAGGGCGGCGGCGAGCTCGAAACAGAGAGTCGTCTTGCCGACACCGTGGCTACCGATGAGTGCGATTTTCATGGAAGGCCCATTGTAGCGGGGAGTCATGAGTCGGGCCAGCGGCACCAATTCGCGAAGCGAATTTTCGCGAAGCGAATTGGTTTTCTACCGTCCCGCAGCTGCTCCGGTTGGACGAAGCGCTCCGGGCAGGCTGCCTGCAGCCTCGAGCATGGCGGCGTGGATAGCGTCTGCGGAATCGGCTTCCAGCAGGCGTGCCAGCCGGGTTGGATTTCGGACAATCCACGCCAGGCGCGATAGCCATCTCAGGTGAAGGGCGTCGTTTCGCAAAGCGAGGAGGAAGAAGATGTTGGTCTTGCCCATGTCGGGAGAACCAAAGACCACTCCGTCCGGAGACCTTCCCATTGCGATGAACTGTTGAGGGAATTTGTCGGCCGCGCGCCGTCTCGCGTGGAGGAATGCCACACCTTCGGGCACTGCGGTTGGTACCAGCCGCTCGCGGGCCGCCAGCGCGGCCTCGAGCCACGACTGGTCCTCGACCAGACCGAGCCCGGTCACGTGCTCGGCCATCGCGTGAATGACCTCCGGCCGGTTGCTCGCCTTGAGATTCGGGATGATCTGGGTGACGGTGAAGATCTCCTCCATCGGGGCATCGATGACCTGGTTGGGTGCGGTCCCCGACGTGGCCACCGACTCGGAGGCGAGGGTGTCCAGGTACTCATCGAGCAGAGCACGGCGGAATCGCCACTGGCCGCCGATTTTGACGCCGGGGATCTTTCCTTCGTGGGCGAGCCGGACGAGGGTCCTTTCGGCGAGTTTCAAGTACTCGGCAGCTTCCTTCGCGGTCAGATAGGATTCCATGACACCCTCCCTCCGCCGACTGAATGCAGCGGTAAATGGCTGAATACTCCTTTTTCGGAAAGATGTCAAGCGCCGTGCCGCGGCTTGCGTGGTCGCTCTCTGTGTGCTATCACGTACTCCGTCCAAGCGTGCGGTCGTTGCCGCGCCCTTGCCCTGGGTGAGTTTGGTGGGCGGTCGGTCAATGGGAACGAACGGCCCACTCGGTCGCTCGGGTGCGTGGTTGTTGGCGTCTCCGATAACTTGCTCGCAGTATCGGCGCGGCGGTCCGAGTGATGCCGTCGCGAATTTGAAGGAGGGTTTGAGAATGGAAGTCGAAGCCAAAGTCAAAGAGATTATCGTTCAGCAGCTGGGTGTCGATGCCGAAAAGGTCACCGCTGACGCGTCTTTCGTCGACGATCTGGGTGCGGATTCCCTCGACGTGGTGGAGCTCGTGATGGCGTTCGAAGAGGAGTTCGGGGTCGAGATTCCGGACGAGGCGGCGGAAAAAATCGCCACCGTCAAGGACGCCAACGAGTTCTTGAAGCAGAACCTGAGCAGTTGATGTCTCGCCGGGTGGTGGTCACCGGGGTCGGTCTTGTCTCCCCCCTGGGGATCGGGACCGAACCCACCTGGAACGGTCTGGTTTCCGGCACAAGCGGTGTCTCGACCATCACCCGCTTCGATACAACAGGCTATTCGGTCCATATCGCTGCAGAGGTCGAAGGCTTCGAGCCTACCGACTGGATCGAGCACAAAGAGGTCAAGAAGTTCGACACTTTTGTGCATTACGCCCTGGCTGCCTCACAGATGGCGCTCGAAAGCTCAGGCCTCGAAATCACCGACGAGAACGCGACCCGCGTCGGAGTCGTGATCGGCTCGGGCATCGGTGGATTTCCGATGATCGAGAAAAACCACGAGGCGCTTCTGCATCGCGGCCCGCGCCGCGTGTCTCCCTTTTTCATACCGGGCGCGATCATCAACATGTGCTCCGGGCTGATCAGCATCCGGACCGGTGCGAAGGGACCCAATGTCGCCACGTGCACGGCGTGCTCCACCTCGGCCCACGCCATCGGCGATGCCCTGCTCTACATTCGCCACGGCTATGCCGACGCGATCATCGCCGGCGGATCCGAGGCGGTGGTCTCACCGATGCCGGTGGCGGGGTTCTCGGCGATGCGGGCGCTGTCGACGAGAAACGATGAACCCGAACGAGCGTCACGCCCGTGGGACAAGGACCGCGACGGGTTCGTCATCGGTGAGGGCGCGGGGATCGTGATACTCGAGGAGTACGAGCGGGCGCGCAAGCGCGGCGCGCCGATTCTGGCCGAGATTTGCGGGTTCGGGATGTCGTCTGATGCTTATCACATCTCGGCTCCGTCCGAGGATGGTGACGGCGCCATCAGGGTCATGCGGGCGGCTCTCGAAGACGCTTCCCTCAACCCGGAGGACGTCGACTACGTCAACGCGCACGGGACCTCGACCCCGGCCGGCGACATCGTCGAGACGCGCGCGCTGAAGGGCGTCTTCGGTGAACACGCGAAGAGGATCATGGTGTCCTCGACCAAATCGATGACCGGCCATCTCCTGGGCGCCGCCGGCGGCTTCGAGTTCGGTGTGATTGTCCAGGCGCTGGTCAACGGTGTGGTGCCGCCGACCATCAACCTCGACGAGTCCGATGCCGAGAACGACCTCGACTATGTGCCGCACACGGCCCGTGAGTCCGATCTCCGGGTGGCGGTGACCAACTCGTTCGGTTTTGGCGGCACAAACGCCTGCCTGGTCGTGGCCAAGCCCGACTGACGATGCGCCGCACGAGAGCCCCTGAGCTGCGAGCCGCCTGACCCGGTCATCGGAAGGAGAGATTCCCCAAGATGAAGAGCTGGATCAAGGGAATCGCTCGTTTCTCGAGCCGGGTCGACCTTTACAACTTTGGCCGTTGGCTGGTGCTGGCGCTCATGGTGGGGGTGGTCGCCGGTCTCGGAGGGGCCCTGCTGACCTGGGGGGTCGATTGGATCGGTTCGGTCCTGCTTCACGGCGTGGTCGGTTTCCAGGCCCCTGGGCACGGCGAGACGTCCACCGTCACCTGGAGCTTGCCCGAACGACCATGGCTTCTGCTGGTGGTGTTGCCGCTGGCAGGCCTGCTGGTTGGATGGATCGTGAGTACCTTTGCGCCCGAGGCGGAGGGGCACGGTACCGATGCGGTGATCAACGCCTACCATCGGGGTCGTGCAGTGCTCCGGAAACGGGTGGTCCCGGTCAAGCTGATCACGTCGATGGTAACGATCGGGTCGGGCGGTTCAGCTGGCCGGGAGGGTCCGGTCGCCCAGGTCGGTGCGGGCTTTGGTTCCTATCTTGCCGACATCTTGCGGCTCGGGTACCACGATCGAAGAGGGCCCGTGATTTCGGGGGTGGCAGCAGGAATCGGCGGTATGTTCCGCGCTCCACTCGGCGCCGCCCTCTTTGCGGTGGAGGTTCTGTACTCGGACCCCGATTTCGAGTCCGAAGCCCTGATCCCGGCGATCATCTCGTCGATCGTCTCGTACATCGTGGTGGCCTCGCTGACCGGTTGGAATGCCATCTTTCACACCGCTGATATTCGGTTTGCACGCCCACACGAGCTGCTCGCCTACCTGGTCCTCGGAATGGTCGTGGCGATCGTCGGTGTGATCTACGTCAAAATCTTTTACGGGATGCGCGACGGCTTTTTCGCGCGGATCGCGATCCCGAGCTGGACAAAACCTGCACTTGGAGGTGGACTGCTGGCGATCCTCGCCATGGCCGTGCCGCAGGTCCTCGGTGGCGGCTATGGCTGGCTGCAGCTGACCCTCGATGAGCAGCTCCCGCTCAAGCTCTTGGTTCTTCTGCTTCCCGCGAAGATCCTTGCCACCTCGCTCACCATTTCCTCCGGCGGCTCGGGCGGGGTTTTTGCTCCTTCGCTGGTGATCGGTGGTGTGACCGGGGCGATCTTTGCGGACCTCGCACATCGGGTGGCGCCGCAGCTGGCGCCGCCGACGGCCGCCTGTGTCCTCGTCGGCATGGGCGGGTTCTTTGCCGGTGTGGCCAAGGTTCCCATCGCGTCGCTGATCATGGTGGCCGAAATGAGCGGTTCCTACGGTCTTTTGGTGCCGATGATGCTGGTGTCATCGGTGGCCTATCTGCTGATGCGCGGGGTCAGCATTTACGAGGCGCAGGTACCTGGGCGGATCGACTCGCCGGCCCACATCGGGGAGTTCCAGATTGACATTCTCGAGCGCCTCACCGTTCGCGAGGTGATGGAGCCCGACCAGCGGGTGGTCTCGGTGCTTCCGGGAGCATCGTTTGACTCCGTGCTCGAGATCGTGGCCGACGCCGATCAGGAGGCCTACCCGGTGATCGACGAGCACGGCATGATCGAAGGCATGTTCAGCATCAACGATGTGCGCCGGGTGATGGCGACTCCCGAGGTATGGCCGCTGCTGGTCGCATCCGACCTCGGCGTGACTGCCCATGGTATGGCCTTCCTCGAGCCCGACGACGACCTCCACACCGCGGTGCAGCGATTCACCGCCTTCAAACGGGAGATCCTGCCGGTGGTCGACGGCCAACCGCCGGCTCCCGTGATCGGCATCCTGCGCCACCACCAGGTGATGGAGGCGTACGACCGGGAGATCCAGCGGTTGCGTGAGGAGCACGCAAGAAATTCCCGACCGTGAGGGTCGGACCCTCCCGGTCGGGAATTTCTCTTGGGATGGATATCGGCTCTGAGCTACTGCGCCGGTTCATGACGCGACATCGTGGTGACGCCTGGGGAGGACATATGTTCGCGCGGTGTGGATCGTCGGTAGTCGTCTCGCTCTCCTTGACCATGCTTTTTCTGACGGTTGCCATCCAGATTCCGGCCCAGGTCGCAGATCAGGACGAGAGGGTGGCGGCACCGGTTTTTCAGGGCCGGTACGAGGTCAACATTGGATCGGTGGAAGTCAGTGTTGTCGACCGTGAGGGGCGGCCGGTCCCAGGTCTTCGGGCGGGAGATTTTGCGCTGATAGTGGATGGAGAGCCTCGCGAGACCACCCATTTCGCGGAGTTTGGCCGGCCGGTCGAGGAGATAGTTTTTGAGGAGGTAGTCGAGACGGCGGAACCCCCGGCCGTGGTTGCGGAAGAACTCTCCACCGAGCCTCGCGATTCGCGTTTTCTGGTGATCTTTGTCGATTGCCGGAACCTCTCGATCTTCAACCGGAAGCTCGTCCTCAACCGCGCCGAGGATTTTGTCCGCGCCAACGTACGACCTCCCGCCCAGACGATGGTGGTGACAAACGACACCTATCTTCGGGTCGTCTGTCCACCGACTACCGAACCGGAGACCGTGTTGAGGGCCTTGAGCGAGTTCAATGATGTGGGAATGGTCCCGGGAAATATCCACAGCTTGATTCGCATCGCGGAGGATCAGATCTACGATCTTCGCCGGCGGGGTGCCTCCGAAATCGTGAGGGACCAGGCGATGGCCGTTGCCCGCATGACTGCCGGCCAGGTCGACCATTCGCTGACTCGAACGGTGGACAGCCTCAAAACGCTCTTCCGTTCGATCTCAGGGCTACAGGGTCGAAAGGCTGTCCTCTATATTTCCGACGGTCTGCCCATGACTCCTGGTGAAGAGTTGTTCCGTCTGATCGACGCGCTGTGGAGATACCGTCCGGCGCTCAACGAGCTCGCGCCGCTGCAGCGCGGTCCGCTGCACGAACAACTGGCAAACAACGCCGTTGCGGCCAACATTACCCTCCACACCATCGACGCACGCGGCCTCATGTCAGAGAACGCGACCTCTGCCGGCGATCGGTTCCAACCACCCGTCGGATTGGGGTGGACGAAGATCCGGAACTACCAGGATTCGCTTCTCTATCTCTCTCAGGAGACCGGCGGTCTCGCCGTCGTCAACAGCAACGAGTTCGGAAAGGGCCTCGAGGAGATCGGCGCAGTCATCAGCTCGTACTATTCGCTGGCCTTCGCCCTCGAACCGCCGGCCCGTGATCGCCTCCACACCGTGAACATTACCCTCCCGGACCATCCCGAATACCAGTTGCGCTACCGTCGCGAACTCGTCGAGCGGAGCCGGATGACCCGCGCTTCCGATGAGACGATGGCCGGTCTCTTGACCGAACCGGCGGGCAACCGCCTCGAGATAGGCGTTGCGGTTGGAGAGCCGGTGCAGAAGGATGGGAAGACCACGACGGCGCCGCTCAGGATTCTGGTCCCACTGTCTTCACTGCTGCGTGTTCCAGACGGCGATGGTCTTGTGGCAAGGGTCTCGTCCTTTGTCGTTGCCGGCAACCAAGACGGCCGATCGAAGACCGTACACCTGAGCCACAGGCTGCGCATACCCACGAATGCGCCCGATGCGATATCCCTCGTGTTGGAGGTAGAGCTCCGAAGCGGGGCAAACCGCATTTCCGTTGGGGTCCTCGACGAACAGAGCGGCGAGACCGGTTTCGCAGTCACCCAGGTCGATGTGCCGGGATAGGGCGGGTGGATCAAGTCCCAAGTCCAAAGCCCCAAGCCCCGGCCGGGTGGGTGGGCGGGTGGATGGGAAGTGATAAACTACCCACCATGAATGACCATTCATTTTCTTCAAAAACCAACCAAGGAGGCAGGACGTGAACTGTATCGTTTGTGTGGCCAGCGTTCCGGACACGGCGTCGGTCATCAAGGTGGGAGGAGATGGCAGGGGTATCGACGAGACGGGCATCAAGTGGATCGTCTCGCCGTACGACGAATATGCGCTCGAGGCGGCGCTGCAGATCACCGAGCAGAAGGGCGGCGAGGTCACCGTTGTGACCTATGGCCCGGGCTCGGCCGAGCCTGCGCTGCGCGACTGCCTCGCGCGGGGCGCACATCAGGCCGTGCACGTGCTCGGTGGTGAAAAGACGCTGGGCGACAGCTTCACGATCGCCCGGGTGCTCGCCGGTGTGATCAAGGATCGCGAGCACGATGTCGTCCTGTGCGGGGTCAAAGGCGTCGGGACGGACTGCGGCCAGGTCGGGCAGATGCTCGCCGAGCTGCTCGACATCCCGCATGTGGCCAACGTGACCGAGCTCGAGGTCGCCGATGCCGCCCTGACAGCGGGCCGCGACGTCGAGGGCGGCAAGGAGAAGGTGGAGAGCCCGATCCCGGCTGTGGTGACCTGTCAAAAGGGTCTCAACGAGCCCCGATATGCGGCGCTCAAAGGCATCATGGCCGCAAAGAAGAAGCCTGTCGACAAGGTCGAGGTCGCTAGCCTCGGTGTCGAGGAGGGGGCAGACCCGTTCTATGAGGTCGTGAGCCTCGAGCTGCCGCCTGAGAAGTCGGCCGGCACCATCATCCAAGGTGAGGACGACGCCGCGGTAGCGGCGGCCGAGCTCGTCAAACTGCTTCGCGACGAAGCGAAAGCGATCTAGGGAGGCGATGATGGCTGGGATTCTCGTATTCGTGGAGCAGCGTGAAGGCGACGTGAGAAAGGCCTCGCAGCAGGCGCTGTCGGAGGCCAAGCGACAGAATGGGGCGGGCGGCGCGGTGACCGCTGTCCTGCCGGGCTCGGGTGTCGGCGATGCGGCGGCGGGGCTCGGTGCGTGGGGTGCTGACAAGGTCTTTGTTGCCGACGACCCCAACCTCGGGCTGTACTCGGCCGAAGGATATGCCGAGGCGGTGGTCAAGGCAGTTGAGCAGGCGCAGCCGTCTGCGATCTTCTTTGCTGGCACCGCCATGGGCCGGGATCTGGCGCCCCGGGTTGCGGCACGGCTCGGCGTCGGTGCGATTGCCGATGCGGTCGGACTCACTCTCGACGGCGAAACATTTTCGGTGCGCCGCCCCGTGTACTCGGGCAAGGCGTTTGCGACCGCAACCACCGCCGGAAAGACGCCGCAGGTCATCAGCCTGCGTCCCAACGTCTTTGCCGCCGAGGAGCTCGGAGGCGCTGGAGAGGTCGTGGCGTTGGACGGTCTCGAGCTGTCGATCAGGGCGGTGGTCAAGGAGCTGGCGGCGGCGGCCGGCGGTGAGCTCGACGTGGCCGAGGCGGATATCATTGTCTCCGGTGGCCGCGGGATCAAGGGCCCGGAGAACTTCGCTCTCATCAAGGAGCTTGCCGATGCGGTTGGGGGCGCGGTCGGAGCGTCGCGCGCGGCGGTCGACGCAGGGTGGATCGAGCACTCGCACCAGGTCGGCCAGACCGGCAAGGTCGTGAGCCCTTCGCTCTACATCGCCTGCGGCATCTCGGGCGCGATCCAGCATCTCGCGGGCATGTCGTCGTCGAAGGTCATCGTGGCCATCAACAAGGATCCCGATGCGCCGATCTTCAAGATCGCCGACTATGGTGTGGTGGGCGACCTCTTCGATGTCATCCCACCGATGGTCGAGGCGATCAAGGCGCTGTAGCTCGCATCACAGATCAACAAAGCGGCGGACCCCCGGTCCGCCGCTTTTCTTATTCGTGCCCGTCTCCGTGCCCGTGCCCGTGCCCGCCACGCCGTGGGGCCGAGGCCCACGGCGAGCGCCCAAGATCCTCCCGCCCACCCAGAGCAAGGTCTGGCTGGTCGGAAGGATCTAGGGCGCTGCGCGCCTCGGAGGCGCGCTGGCGGGCCGCTCATTGCAGCGGATCGGC
>CBDTWX010000148.1:0-11303 GCA_965364305.1 uncultured Thermoanaerobaculia bacterium | reverse complement strand
AGGTTCGAGGTGACGTGCCCAGGGTCGTTGTCGACCCGAGGGGCGCGGAGGCGTATTTGACAGTACGTCGAGCACCCCGAGGCGAGAAAACGGCGCTGGGTGCGGTGCATCGGGCCTTGCAGCCGAAGATTGGTGAATAGTCCGGGTTAAATCGTTGCAGGTTCAACTTTGGATTCGTCTGGTGACCAGGCCGCGGCGAGCAGCGTGACGTCGTCGTAGGGTCGGTGGCCGCAGGTGAACGCATCAATCTCCTCGAGGACGTAGTTGACGGCAGCCTGGGGGTTCTCCGGCGCCTTCTCGAGGATCTGCGCAAGACGATCCTCACCGAAAAAATCACCATCCGGTGACTGGGCCTCCACCACACCATCTGAGTACGCGACCACCAGGTCTCCTTCCTCCAACCGGGTTTCGAGAAGGCGGTGACCACCGAAACGCATCGCCCCCAGCGGTAGCCGGTGCTCCGGCATCACGAGGCACTCGACTCTCCCCGAGCTGCGACGCACCATCGGCGGTGGTTGACCGGCCAGCGTGTAGGTCAGCACCCCCTCGCCGGATCGGAAGCCGAGATACCCGAGGGCAACGAAGCTGCTACCCCGGAACTCGGAACGGCGGCTCCCACCACGCAGGCTGTAGAGGCGCTCGTTGGCAAGGCGGAGGAGCTTTTCGGGCTCTGGGTGGGCCAGCGCCACCGAGTTGAGTACTTCGTGTGCCGCCATCATCATCAGCGCCCCGGAGATCGACTTGCCGGAGACGTCTCCGTAGACCACAACGTGCTCTCCGTCATTTCTGCCCGGCAGCTCTGTAAAGAAGTCTCCACCCACCTCCCGAGCCGGTCGACACACCGCCGCCAATTGCCAACCGTCGGCCGCTGCCAGCTCTTCCGGCAGCAGTGACGACTGGATCGATGCAGCGATCTTGAGCTCTCGTTCGAGCTCCGCCTGTCGGGTCCGCTCTTCGAGCAGAATGCTGGTTTCGAGGGCGATCGATGCCTGGTTGAGGAGACCTCGCAGGAGCTGGAGCTCCTCCTTCTCGAACGCGGTTTGCCCGGCCTTTCCGGAGAGCAAAATCACACCGACCGAGCGACGGGTCGTTGCCAAAAGGCCGGTCAGCTCCACCCCAGCCGTCGCCAGGGTCGAGGCCAACTCGTCCACCTCCGGCGAAAGCAACCGTAATGGCGCGAGCTCGTCGAGCCGCACCAGAGTGCCTTGACGCTTGAGCTGATCATGGAGGATTCCGATGATTGGCAGCTCCTCGGGTAAAGAGTCCGGACCCGCTTGGCGGATCAGCCTCCCCTCGGTAGCGAGGTAGAGCGCCGAGAACCGCAGCCTCAACAGCTCGGGGAGGCGCTTCACCAACTGGGCTACGACCGGGCCGATCTCCACCTCCCTCGTGAACGCCTCGCCCATCTCGACCATCGCACGTTGCAAGCGCAGCCTCTCCGCAAAAAAGAACCGATCCACCGGGCCCTGGAGCCGCTGGCGGAGAGGCTCGAACAACAACACGATGGCAAGGGCGAAGATGACCGGGTAGTAGGGTGAGTTCGCGATCTCCGTGCCGCGGAACAGCAGCTGGAATGAGGCGATGCCGAGGGCATAGACCGCCGTCACCATAGCTGTTGTGACGGTGTAGAGCAGGCTCTTGCGGAGAATCACGCGGATATCGAGGACGCCGAAGCGGACGATGGCGTAGGCGAAAGTGATCGGCACGAGGATCAGCGGCACCACACCGTAAAAGAGAAATCGCTCGGTATCGAAAAACGAGGGGAAGGCCACCGCCAGAACGATGAATGGAACGACGCCGAAGAGGGTCCCGAGGAAGACCAACCCGGCGCCCCGTCGCTGCGGCCGGTCCGGGAGGAAGCCCGAGCTCAGACCGAGGGCACCGAGACCGAGGAGCATATAGCCGACCATGACCCACCAGTTGGTCATCGGTGCTCCGCTGATCACGGCAAGCGAGCGGCCGGTTCGCCAGGCCCATACCTCGGTCCCGAGATACACCAGAGGCGGCAGAAGATAGATGGGCAGCATCGTGACGCTGATGCGAGCGATCCAACCGAGAAAGTTTGCGATGGGATCACGACGCCATTCCCAGATCGGTCGCGGGAAAATCAGAAAGAAGTGGAGGAACGCCGCCGGAAGGAACAGCAGGGCTATCGTACCGGTGTTGAGCACGAGGGTGTCGATCAACGTGTACGACGCTGGTCGCAGTCGACACACGAGGAAGAGCATGAAGAGGCTGCACATGGTGTAAAAGACCCGCGCCGCGGGTAACCGTGGTTGTCGCAGTAGGACAAAGGCGCCGACTCCGAAGAACAGGAAACCGAGCAGCGCGGCATAGAGATACGTGGTGCCGCCGATCTGTCGGCGACCGAGCTCCACTTCGACCTCGAAGCTGCTCCCCCCGGACCGCACCATGTAGGACACCGAGTCACCGATAGAGTGACGGTTCAGCAGCTCCTGCGCGTGGGTCTGCGAATCGAGAATTGTCCTGTCGATACCGACGATGACATCTGCGGGCCTGATCCCGGCGCGATCCGCCCCGGAACCAGGAACGACTGCCCGCACGATCCGCACACCCGGCACATCCGCCTCCAGGATGACACCGTCATACGGACGCGGGATGAACATGTCCGCGACCGAAAGGGCGGCAACCAGGAACGCGAGAATACCGGGCGCCAATTGAAGCGTCAGACGCCGCTGCGAGCGCTGCATCACAACATCATACGCTTCTGGGAGTCATCTTGTTCGCGACTATGTCGCAAAATCGGTGGAATTTTCCCTTCATCACCCTCCGTGAGAGATGAGATGACGATGACGGCTCAGGGGTTGTGAAATCCCTACCCGTCGCCTTTGACCGCAGCGTCGAACTCGACGCTGTACCTGGCGATGCCTCCCCCATCGAGGAAGATCTCGGGATCGAAGGCGTTCACCATGAAAGCTTCGTCCGGAACGTCGTCCCACTGGCACCGAAGGCCGTGACTCGACGCACGGTCGAACCCAAATTTCGGGTAGTACTCCGGATGCTCCAGCACGATCACACACGGACAGCCGTCATCCCGCAGCAGCTCCAGGCCCTTCCGGACAAGCGCCGAGCCGATACCACTTCGCCGTCGCTCGGGCAGCACGGCCATCGGCGCCAGGCCCATGCCCATCACTGTCCTTGCACGGCCCTCGATAGCCACCGGAGTAAAAAGGATGTGCCCGATAACCTGGCCTTCGTCCTCTGCAACCAACGACATCGCGTCGGCGCATTTGGCGCGAAGAGCATCGACAATACTCGCCTCGGGCCCACCGTCGAAAGCCCGATGGTTGATCAGGCGCACCTGATCGATATCTTCAGCCTCCTCGGGCCGAACGACGATCATCGCCCACGTTTTCCTCTCGGGGTGGGTGGGTAGGAATTCCTAATTCCTCATTCCTAACCCGGACTATTCACCAGCGTTCGAAGCGAAAGGTTCGAGGTGACGTGCCCAGGGTCGTTTTCGACCCGAGGGGCGCGGAGGCGTACGTGACAGTACGTCGAGCACCCCGAGGCGAGAATACGGCGCTGGGTGCGGTGCATCGGGCCTTGCAGCCGAAGATTGGTGAATAGTCCGGGTTATTTCACCTACCGCACCCAACTCTGATTGTAGTCAAGGTCTTCGATGGCGGCGGCAAAGGTCGTTGGTCTCAAGGGGTTGAAAGCGTCCACCATGACGGCGAGCTCATCAGTGCGATCGGATCCGATCGAAGCTTCATAGGTACCCGGGTGCGGCCCGTGCGTCAAACCTCGTGGGTGAAGGGTCAGCGACCCTGGACCGACACCCTTGCGTGAGGTGAAGTTGCCCTCGACGTAGAACAAGATCTCGTCGCAGTCGGGTGACGAGTGCGGGTAGGGGCACGGGATCGCACCGTCCGAAAAATCGACCAAGCGGGGAACGAAGGAGCAGACCACGTAGCCGTTGCCGGCAAAGGTCGTGTGGACGGTCGGCGGGAGGTGGATCGACCCGGTTTTCGGTTGGAACGACAGTATCGGAAACGCAAACGGCCACACCTGCCCGTCCCACCCGACCACATCAAACGGATCGTGGGTGACCTCGAAGGCGGTCAGTCTACCGCCCCGTTGGACGATCAGCCGCCGGGGCGCAGCAAGGCTCGCGGGCCCACCGTCGGGCCACTCCGGCTGTCCGAAATCGTGGTGGGTGTACGGCGCGTACATCGAGAGCTGGCCCTCAGGCGAGCGATACTGACTGGGAATGCGAAGCGGTGAGCGCGCCTCCATCGTCATCAACAGCGCCGGTCCATCGATCACCAAACGGTGGGGCAGACCCTGCGGAACGTACACGTAGTCGTGTTGAGTAAACGGCACGACACCCAAGGGGCACTCCACGCGTCCCGCACCTTGGTGGACAAAGATCAGCTCGTCGCCGTCGGCGTTGGCCACCAGGGTCGGCTCGCTCTCGGTGGCGCGCCCCAACCACACTCCGATTTCGGAGTTGCCGAAGAGCAGACGCCGGGCCAAAAACGGGCTTCCGCCGCCGCTGTGGCGCTCGGAAAGGTAGTGACTGCGTCGTAAGGGAACCGAAAAAGACCCCTCGGCCCATCCGGGGTGCGGACCGAGATCCTCCTCCGACTCGACCCAGTGTGGCGGCCGGCGATGCCACATGATGGTGTAGATCGACTCGAAGCCTGCCCGGGTGAAACAGTGCTCGAAGGTCAGCCTGCCGTCCACCTCGAACACAGTATGGGGCTTCTTCGGAATTTCGCCTCGCGTCAACCGGTGAATCATTACCCTTCGCCCCCTGTCGATTTCGAATTTCGAATTTCGAATTTCGAATTTCCAGGCTCCCTTCCCGTTAGTTCGTGAGTGGGTGCGCCATCAATCCGCAATTCGAAATCCACGATCCGCAATATCGAGATCACGAGCCAGCTCCCGCATCGAGTTGGCGTTCGGCGACAATTCGTTCGAGTTGGTCGCGTTCAATCGACTCGAAAAGTGCGCGAAAGTTCCCCTCGCCAAAACCTCGCGCACCAAGACGCTGAATCACCTCGTAAAAAAACGGGCCAGCGGCGGAATCGTCGTAGAGCAGACCGCCCTCCACCATGAAGATCTGCAGCAGATAACGGTCGTCACCTCCGTCGACGAGGATGCCGAGACGTTTGAGCTCGTCGATATTCTGATCGAAATTCGTCACCTTTTGGCGCGCCAGCCGCTCGGGCAGCATGTCGTAATAGGTGGCCGGCGTGTCGAGGAACTCGATGCCGCCGCGGCGGAGATTCTCCACCGCAGGCACGATACGGGGCACGTGGAACGCCACATGCTGGACCCCAGGGCCGTTGTTGGCCTCGACGAATGTGTAGATCTGGCTCGCCTCGTAGTTTGGGGTGACCGGCTCGTTGTTGGCGAGTTTGATGCCGGACTCGGAATCCCACATGACAATCGAAGCGAGCCCGGAGCCTCCCGATTCGGGGTTGATGTCGGCGGTATGGAAGTGCACCCGCCAGTACTCTTCGAATCCCATCACATCCCTGAGCCAGGTGATGTGCGGTTCGAGGGTGAGGAGGTTCGAGGTGATGTGGTCGATGACCTGAAAACCGTTCGAGTTTCCGCCAGCTGCAGTTTCGAGGGGAGCAAAACCGGGTGGCAAGGCATCGGAGGCGCGCTCGACGAAGCGAAATCGAAGGTCGCCCAACGGGGTCGCGATGTCGAAGTGTCGGTAGGGGCGTTCGAGATGGTCCGAAGATTCGATGACGTCGGTGCAGAATGTCGCGCTGCGCTCACCGAGCACCCTGCGTGTCGCATCCAGGTCACGAACCCGAAAGCCGACCAACCGCACCCCGTCCGGATGTCTTCTGGCCCAGCGGTCGGCGGCTGAATCGCGCTCGCGCGAGGTCACACATATGCACGGTGCTTTCCCGACCAAAAAGAGCAGCGCATCCTCGCCACGCCCTGCTGCGGTAGGTTCGTCGAGCCTCGCCACCTCGGGCACATCCATCATCCCGGTGTAGAACCTTCGGCTGCGTTCAACGTCGTTGACAACAAACTCGTAGGCATCGTAGCCGACGATTCCGAGGCCGGAGCCGCTGCCGTGATTTTCGTCCATCCAGAGCCTCCTTGCTGAGAGGTCCCTAGCATAACAAGGCAAACGAGTCGCGGTCACGAGATCGGATGGAGCAGCCGCCAGGTCATGGCGCGAACCTCGTCACCCCACGAGCGACCCGGAGGGGATCGTGTCTCCCTCGCCACAGGGCCGCCGTCGCTGATCACTGCCCCCACCGCTGATCTCTGTCCCTGTTGGCTGTCGCTGTCATCTGTCGCTGAGCACTGCCGCTGACGTCTGCCGTCGCATCCCGTCTCTGCTCCCGGGCGCTATCTCTCCAAAACAGCTGCGCTGTTACTCCTTCGGCGTCTCCCGAGGAACCGCGGATGTCACGCGATTGCTGGCCATCTCAAACCTCGGTTAGGATGCCAACCATGACGCAACGGGCGGCAACTCGGTGGTTCCTCGTCGTGGTGTGGATCACGGTGATCTACACCACGATTCCCGTGGTGCGTCGCCTCCGCGAGGCCTTCGTCGCGCGTTGGCCGGCCGAGCTGATCGGATACGGTGTCATGGCGGTCGTAGCGGGCGTGACAGCCGCTGGCATCGTCTATCTCCGACGTCGGCGTCCGCGGTTCGACTTTGCCAATGCCCTGTGGCTGCTCGGGGTATCGACAATATTGCTGCTCTGGACCGGCCGCCTGATGGGCCAGCCCGAGGAGGCGGTTCATTTCCTCGAGTACGGAGTGCTCGGCGTCCTGCTCTACCGCGCCCTCCGCACGAGGATCCCAGACAACACTGTTTATTTTGCGGCCGCCCTGGTCGGCGTACTCACGGGCACCGTCGACGAGATCATCCAGTGGGTGGTACCCGATCGCTACTGGGACTACCGCGATATCCTCCTCAACGGCGGCGCCTCGGTCCTCATCCAAATAGCTCTCTGGCGGCTCGCGCCGGGTTCATCGGTACCAATCAGGCGCTGGTCGATTCGATTGCTTTGCCGTCTCGCCGCAGCCGAGATGCTGCTATTGACCATCTGCGTGGTCGCGACCCCGCAACGCATCTCCCAGGTCGCGCGATACTTCCCCCGGGCTGTGGTCCAGAAAGTCGGCAACGATGTCATCAGCGAGTACGGATTCCTCCACCGGCTCGACGACCGCACCCTCTTTCGGTCGCGTCTTTCGCTTGATGCCCTGGCGCGAGAAGATGCCGCCCGGGCTTCCGAAGTCGCGGCCGTCCTCGATGCGTCGCGGCGTAGCTACGCCGGATGGGTCCACACCTACCCGGTGGTCGACGACCCGTTCACGTACGAGGCGAGAGTCCACCTCTTTGCTCGAGATCGCAACCTCGTCCGGGCTCGGAAGCTCACTCCTCAGTCTCCGGATTATCGCGACGTGATGACGACAGCAGTTCGAGAAAATCGGATTCTCGAACGCTTTTTCGGCGCAACGCTGAAACAATCGTCGTATGCCTGGCCGCACAAAAAACGCGCCGTCTTCGAAAAAGCGCACGATGAAGAGACCGAGTTCGTCAGCGCCGTCGCGGAACATCTGATCACGTGGGCGAGTGAAAAAACGCTGAGGACGCTGGGTCTCAGCGCCCTCGTTGCGCTACTGCTGTGCGATGTTCTGCTCGGTCGCGGCGCCGCTACTCGATATCCGCCGGGATCTCGACCGGGGCAAAGAGGTCGAAACCCGGGTCGAACTGAGCCAGAAACTCGACGCTGAAGAGCCGATAGGTGACCCAAATCGGAAGCAGGATGACCGTTCCGACGTAGGGCAGTGCAACGATGCAGCAGGTCAGCACGCACAGCAGGCCGAAGAAGACGACCATCAGGAATCCCAGGACCAGCACGAAGAGCCCGTAGAGAAAGAACGGCAGCGGCTGGGATTTGAGCCAGGGCAAAAAATACCGCCACGCCTCGGTTGCTTTTAGCTCGTACTTGTACATGATTGGAATCACGAAGGCCTCGAGAAGGAGCGCCACAAACGCGGCAAAGATGCCCAGGCAGATCATAATCAACACGCCAAAGACCATCGCAGCGTAGGACAGACCGGCGAGCGCTTCGGAGAATGACAGGGTCGCTGCCGGTGCAAAGAAGAGGAGCAGCAGGACCAGAACGATCAACCCGCAGGCCACAACGAATCCGAGCCGCCACAGAAAGAGCGAATTACCGATGTCGCGCAGCCGGTGCCACGGTTCGACGATCTGCGCCCGGTTGTGAACCACGTTGTCGAGAAAGATGAACTTCGCGCGTGAAGACAGCCACAGCACCAGCAGCAGAATGGCGGCAATCGCCATGATGACGACAAATATCACCGGCAGCCAGATCAAGGCTTCGCCCGCATCTCTGAATGCGTCGCCACCGGAGTTGATCGTGCGACGCCCGGGGAAGTCTTCCTCGTCGAAGACGTAGTTCCACCCACCCCCGCCGGCTCCATCAGCGAGACCCGCTAGCCACGCGGAGAATCCGAGCACGAGCCACTTCGCCAGGTCGAACGGCTGCCAGAGGATGTGCTTCATCCTGACCCAGGCGCGATTCAGCGGCTCAAAATAGGCTATGTTCATCGATCCTCCTGTCGGCGTCCCAGACGATTGTAGCCGGAGCAACAACATGGCGGGGGCCGATATCTCGTCGGAAGCCGCTCTCGGGGCCGTCTTCCACCCCTTCAAACGGGGAAAGCACCTTCTCGGTTCGCGAGATGACCGAGACGACTGTCAACTTCGTGTCAAACGTTCGGCAAGTAGCTCGGCGAGGTGCATGGGACGGCGAGACGTAAGATCCGAGATCTGATGCCGGCAGCTCGTCCCGGTCGCCACGAGTGTCGTCTCCCGCGGAAGCGCTTCGACGGCCGTCACAAGCGGTTCGGCAACCCGGTGCGACAGCTCGCGATGATACGTCAGCATGCCAAAGGCGCCGGCCATTCCACAACAGCCTGCTTCCAGCCATCGTCCCGCCCCCCCCGGCAGCCGATTGACAACATCCGCAGTTCGGCGGGCGTCCGAAAGGGCCTTCGCGTGACAGTGCCCGTGCACGGCCACCTCGCCCACCGGACCCACCAGGGGAAGCGATTGTGGGTCGTCTTCGAGGATTTCTCCCAGCAGATCCTCGAAGAGCACACAACGGTCCGCCACCTCGCGAGCACCGGAGATCTCCAGCTCGATGTACTCGTCCCTGAACATCGACCAGCAGGAAGGCTCGAGGAAGACGATCGGTTCGGAGGTTTCGGCCAGCACGCGCAGGTTGTGTTCGGCGGCGCGACGCACATTGTCGAGCACCCCGCGGCTCGCCGCCGGGCGACCGCAACAGACACGGTCAAAGGCGATCTCAACCTCGAAACCGGCCGCCTCGAGCACATCCACCGCCGCGCGACCGACCCCCGGTTCGTGGTAGCGAACCCAGGTGTCATCCCACAAAATAACCCGACCGCGGGTCTGAGGTTGCGTGGACGCGTGTTTTCGAAACCAACGGTCGAATCGCTCGGCCGTAAATGGCGGGAGGGGTGCGCCGGCATCGAGCCCGAGCAAGCGCTGCGCCAATCGCCGCAGCGGCCCCCACCTCAGCACGGCATTGGCAAGCCGCGGCACGACGGTTCCGAGCCGGCCCAGCAAATCGGCGTTGGCGATCACCCTGTCGATCAGAGGAATGCCTTGAACTCGGTGCCTGGCGTGTCGAAGCTCGGATTTGAGATGCGCCAAATCCACGTTGGAGGGGCATTCGGTGGTGCACGCCTTGCACGCAAGACAGGTGTCGAGGACCTCGGTCAGCTCCGGCGCCGCGACCGCCGACGAGCTTTGGAACCGTCCCTCGAGCGCGGCGCGGATGATGTTGGCTCGCCCCCTGGTCGACAGCGCCTCGTCGCCGCTGGCGACAAAGGTCGGGCACATTGTGGGGGTCCCCTTAAGGCAGCCGCCACATCCGTTGCACTGCTCGAGGTTGGCGACAAGGCCGTCATCGCGCCCCACCCACCCGAAGAACGTGTCGAAAGGAAGATCGAGCTCGGAGCCGACGCCCAATCTCAGATCGCCATCGATGCGATACCGGTCGTCGCCGATGATCTTGCCCGGGTTCAAGACACCAGAGGGATCAAAAAGATCTTTGATCCGGCGATGCACCTCCATCAGATCGGGCCCAAGGTGTTCATCGACATATTCGGTCCGCGCCAGGCCGACGCCATGCTCGGCGGCAAGCGATCCCGAAAACCGTCGGCACAGATCCGAAACCTGATCGGCCACCTGCCGGAGCTTCGCCACATCCGCCACCCGGTGAAGATCGAGGATTGGGCGCACGTGAAGCTCGCCCGAGGCCGCGTGACCATAAAACGACGCCTCGAGATCGAGCGGTCTGAGGATCTCACGCAGACCGGCTGAATATTCGGGGAGCCTCTCCGGTCGCACGCACACATCCTCGATGAAACCCACAGGTTTGGCCGGGCCCTTGCGGCTGGTGAGCAATGACAGACCCGCGCGGCGCATCCCCCATACCAGATCTTGCTCGGATGGATCGCTGCACAGCAGCCGGCGGACACCGAGACGGCGGCGGTCTAGCTCGGCCATCCGTCCTCCATCGTCGTCGAAAAACTCGACCAGGAGGATCGCCTCGCACGGGGAGTCATCAAGCCCGAGCAGCGACCGAGCGGGAGCGAAGGCGCGCTGACCGACGGTCTGGTCGAGAACCGCGCTGTCGAGAAGCTCGGTGGCCGCCGCACCGAGCCCGACAAGCTCCACCGTGCACTGCAACGCATCCTCGATCGAGCCAAAAAAGAGAACCCCGAGGTCTCTGGTGCGCGGCCGCGGCACGACCCGTAAAACAGCGGAGGCGATTCCCGCAAGCGTTCCCTCGCTGCCGGCGACGAGCTGGGTCAAATCTCGGGGCGACCGCAAGAAACGGTCGAGACCGTATCCCGGCCACCGCTTGGCGATTCCTGCCGGCAGACGATTCGCGATCTCGGCAGCGCTCCGGGCGACAATCTCGCCCGCGGCCTCGCGAATCTCGCGGAGTCCATCGTCACGCCTGCTGATAGTCTCGATCGAGCCATCGGTCAGAACCAACTCGATTGCCTCGACGTGGTCTGCGGTGGTTCCGTAAACCGGGGCGTGGGCGCCGGAAGAGTTGTTGGCGATCATCCCACCAAGCGTGGCGCGCGACGCTGTGGCGACATCGGGGCCGAACCACAGACCGTGCGGCGCGAGATCGGTGTTCAGCCGATCGAGCACCACCCCCGCGCCGACCCGGACTGTTCGATTCTCGAGATCGATGTCGCTTACACGCCGGTTGTGGCGC
>CBDTWX010000147.1:0-11309 GCA_965364305.1 uncultured Thermoanaerobaculia bacterium | reverse complement strand
GCCACCCTCACCCAGAACGACATCGAAGTCGAGAACCCCACGTTCATGCCACCACCGCAGCAGATGAAGAAGGACCGCAGGCGCCCCCTGCCGGTCCGCGTCGTGGCTGATAACGAGCAATCGCTGATCTGCAGTCAAAGCGACACCTCGGCCGGCGGGCACCCACTGCCGGAGCACTCGCCCTTGCCGAAATCACCGTTCATCCAGCGCCTCCGACGAGGTCGCTCGACGACTACGATGACTGTGCTCGGATGGAAAGGGCTGGATGTACAACGGTATCTCCTCTCCCCTGCGAAATCGCGCCAGGGTCGTCACCGCGAGAACGGCCGATCCGGCAATGACGTCGATATTCCGGGCAACCCTCAACCACGACAGAAGCCAATAGTACGTCTCTTTGATCCGCCCGTGGCGCAGGTCGAAGGCAGCACCCAACAGGCATTCGGCCGATCTCCAGAGCAACCCCTCGTGAGCGATGTGGCCCCTGTCAATCGGCAGAGTGTCGCGAAACCGGCGCAGAAAATCCGCCTGGATCCCCCTGTATCGTATTCTCGCCCCCGGCGTGGCCATCCCGTGTCCGGTGATGCTGATTCGGTGGGTACGCATGGTTTCGACAATCTGATCCATGAACACGAACGGATGCTCGGCCGAGAGCTGCAACCAGCACGCCCAATCCTGGCAGCACGGCATGTCTGGAGGAAACGGCGACTCGCCGAGGACGTCGCTCCGTATGGCGGTTGCTCCTGTTGGGATGACATTTGCACGCACGAGCTGGGGAAGAAGATCGGCCGGCTCCCATGGCAGGCCTGCTCCATAAACGGTCCCGTGGTCTCGATCGCCTTCAAATCTGGCCTTGCCGTAGACGACTGGCACTTGTGGAAAGCGAGCGAAAGCCTCGCAATAACTTTCCAGTGCGTCGGGTTCGAGGACATCATCACTGTCCAAAAAGGTGATCACATCTCCGCGAGCTACCCTCACGCCGAGATTCCTCGACGCTCCAGGACCGAGGTTCATTCGGTGCGGGTGAAAAAGGATTCTGATTCGGTGGTCCTCAGCAGCCAGCGTCTGAGCCACGCGAAGGGTTTCGTCTGTGGACCCATCATCGACGATGAGCGCTTCCCAGTCACGATGACCTTGCCGCTGGAGACTCTGAACCGCTTCCGGGATCTCCCTTTCGCGGCTGAACACAGGAATAATGACGCTGATCAACGGCTCCACCAGCCGATCATCTCTCCCCAAAGAGGGCTTCGATCCGATCGATCATGACTGTCTCATCGCAGACGCCATCGTCTACTCGGTGGTTTTCTCGGATTCTCGTCTGTCGAGTATCTGGCGGGCAAATTCGATAGCCTCCCTGAACGTGTTTCGCGAAATCAACAGCACCAGCATGCCATACACAAGCACCCCCAGCCCGACCTGAAATGCAAATATCGAGAGCCAGCCGAAACCAAGACCGGCAGCACACCTCCCCGCGCCCTCCACAATCACTGCCATGCAAACAGCCGCACACGCGAAGGGCGCGATCGCACGAAGCGACGCCATGAACGACATCGCGGCAACGCGGTGAGCGATCCAGAGGGCAGGTATCGCCACAACCAAGCTCGCGACCCCGTAGGCGCCGGCCACACCGACGGCGCCCCATCTGATACCGATCACGAAGCTGGTCACGATGACACCCGAAATCATCAAACCCACAAGAAACATCTCTCGGCCCCGCCCGAGCGCAACGATGAGCCAGCCCGAGGTACTGACGACCGGCTGCACCGCCGCCGCGACTCCGAGGAACTGCAGCAGCGCCGCCACCGGGAGCCAATTCTCGCCAAACACGAGCCTGACGGTTCCATTGGCCGTGACGATGAGTCCGAGCGCCACAGGGAAGGCCAAAAGCGCGACGACTGCGACCGCCTTGCGGTAGGCTCGAGAGAAGCGCGGGTGGTCATCTTTGAGGGCCGAGAGCGAAGGAATCATGACTTCGGCAAAAGGAGAGGTCACCATCAGGGTCGGCAGGGTCATCAGAAAATAGGCGCGGGTGTAGAACCCGAGTTCCTCCGCGCCCAACACGCGCCCGATCAGCACGTTGTCCAGGTTTCGCGCGAAGTAATTCACGATCGCGAATGCGCCCAGATATCCCCCGAAACGGACCAAATCCCGAGTTCCCGAGTCGCGGGAGGGCATCTTCGGCCGGTATCCGGTCTTGAAGAGGAGCATGAGAGTGCGCGCCCCACCGGAAACAAGAGAATGCCCAGCCAGGGCCCAGAATCCGAATCCCATGACGGCCATGCAGATAGCTACCGCATACCCGACAATTTCCGACGAAAGATCGATGATCGCGAGGTCTCGAATCTGGAGCTGGCGTCTCATCAGTGCGGCCGGTTGAACCGCTAATCCACTCATCAGGAAACCGATGCCGAGCACCGGCAACAGCGACAAGAGTTCCTCGTTGCGAAAGAAGCGGGAGACCTGCGGCGCAGCCAGCGCACACCCGAGCCACAAGAGAAGTCCGGCAGAGAGATTGAACCAGAACAGGTTGTGCACCTGCGTTTCCGAAAGGTCTTTCCGTTGAACCGTCGCCAACCCGAGCCCCGCGTCGGCAAATGTGTGGAGAAACGCAATCACCACCGCCGCCATGCCGAACACGCCGTAGTCCGTGGGCGTCAGCAGTCGGGCCAAGACCGCCGCCGACAGCACCCTGAACAGGTACTGAGAGAAAAACCTCAGGGACGACCATGGAAGCCCCGAACGGGCGAGCGACCCGATGGAGTCTGACGAGGGTGCCGCGACCCTCATGAAAAGCGATCCTCGGCCAGCTGACCGTAGATTTCTTCCAGCTTCGCGATCTGGCTCGAAACATCGTGGTGTTGCTCGACGAATCGCCGTCCGACGTCGCCCATCCTGGACCGACATTGCGGGTCTCGAAGAACCTCCAGGATGTTTTTCGCGAGCATCGAGTCGTCTCGTTCGTCAGACAGCAACGCGCTGCCGCCCTCGACAACGACGTTTGGGATGTCGGCATGACGGCTCGCGACGATCGGGACACCGCACGCCTGGGCTTCAAGGAGGATCGTCGGCGCGCCACCCTCGGTGTCTCCATCGCTGCCGGTCACACTCGGAACGATCAGGAGATCCGCTTTCTGAAGTTCATCGATGACTCGTTCGTGCGACTGTGAGCCGTGAAGAAATGTGTAGGAAGTCATCTGGTTTTCGACGATGAACGTCTCGATCTCCGACCTCAATTCTCCGTCCCCGATGATGTGAAGCTCGATGTCGTCCAACACCTCGCGCGAACGACGAAGAGCTCTGAGTGCGTACTCCAGCCCTTTCTTTTCGGTCAACCTCCCACAGAACAAAACCCGGGGTCCCCGCCCTGGCTCGCGTACCGGCGAATTGCGGAACCGGTACTTCTCGAGGCAAATACCCAGCTTGACGATGTGCACCTTTTCCGGCTGACATCCGAGCTCCACCAGCCGGCTCTTCATCACTGGACCCTCAGCTGTGAACACCTCCCCGTCACGAAACAGACGGGAGAAGTTATGCCTCCATTCCTCATGGCGGGGTAAGACCGATACATCGTAGCCATAGAATGTCGTCACCATCGGGAGCCCAGAGCGGCGTTTCACGGGAAGGACGTCGAATCCTGTAAACCCAAAGTGGCTGTGCAATACGGAGACGCGGTGTTTTCTGATCTCACGATAGGTTCGAGGATGCTCGAATACGGGTTCCCGATGTCTCGGGATTCGAAGAAACCGTGCACTCAAACGCCGCGCCCAGACAGCCAACGGATTCCACGAATAGAGTTCGATGACTGGTGTGTCGAGTGGAAACGCGTCAACGTTCTTGCGCTTGATCGCGATGCAGATGGGGGTTGTGCCATTCGCGCGGGAGATCTGGTTGTAAAGAAAGGTTTCCGTGATTTCGAAAAACGATCGCCGAAAATGCGCAATCGTCGATTTTCCGGGAATGGATGTCATGTGTCTGGCTGTCCCGCCGAACCGGCACGGCTTCCAGCGCGAATGACGTTGTCATTCCGCGCCCCGCCGGTAGGATTAAGTATAGTGCGGATACCAGCACTCGCGAAAACCATTGCCTCGTCGCCGACATCTGCCGGTCGCAGAAGCCGAGTCGATACCGCAACGGCTTTTTTCGATTCCCGGAGCGGCTATGATCGTGACAGAAGAACTGGACTGGCCCAGTGACACGAGTACGAATTGTCGCAACCAGCCGTATATCGAACGATGCCTGGGAAGAGACCTGGAGGCATTCCCCGTCTGCAACCTTCTTTCAATCGCCCACCTGGGCGAAAATCTGGGCCGAGGAATTTCCGGGCAAGCTGAGGACGAGACCAAAAAAAATCGTCTTTTCAGACCTGCACGAGGTCGTGCTTCCTCTGGTCGAAGAGCGGCTCAACCCGGGTGAAGGGTGGCGCTGCGTGCTCTCCCCCGCGGGCACATACGGAGGCTGGATTGGCCGTTCCTCCATGACAAGAGGTCACGTGGAATGCCTCACCGACTATCTTATGAGTCTCCCAGGAGGCCTCATGTGGCGCCTCAATATTTACGACCCTGACGTCTCACCGGATTCGGTGCGCTCTTCAATACCGGATCTTACGCACCGCATTTTCCTTGACGGAAATGCGGAAAACATCGACACCGCCCTCAAACCCGCCTTTCGTCGCGGGGCGAGGAAAGCCAGGCAGAACGGCGTCGCGGTCCGACTGGCCCGGGGTCACGACGACTGGGCGGCGTATGAAGACGTCTACAATCAGTCCCTGGAACGCTGGGGCGAGAGTGTCTCCTCACGATACAGCCACGCGCTGTTTCAAAAGCTGGCACACGTCAAACACCCGGACATTCGACTCTGGCTGGCGGTTCTCGGGGACGCGGTCGCGGCCGGAGCCGTGTGCTTCGATGGCCCCGACCATGTGATCTATTGGCACGGCGCAGCGAACAGCGCATTTTTCCACGCGCGACCGGTCAACCTGCTGATGTCCGAGATTGCCTCGGATGCGGCCCGGCGCGGCAAAACCTGGTTCGACCTCAACCCGAGCGGTGGGCATGAAGGCGTGCGAGTTTTCAAGGAGCGGATGGGCGGCGTTCCGGTGCCGTCACCGGTCGTCGTGATCCCCACACCGCAACCCCGTCTCTTTCTCAGGGCCATGGGATGGATCGGCCGGAAATTCGCCCGCACTGAAGCGGACTAACGAACTCCTCCGATGCCTCGCTCCCGAAAACCGCAAATGGGTCGCGGCCGAATGGACAGATCGAATCCGTCTCGTCTCGGCGTGCGGATCAGTTCGATGTGAACCGACGGAACTCTAAAGTGACAGCCGCACCGCACACACGACGTCTTCGAGATCACTGTCGTCGAGTCCCGCCGTCAGGGGTAATGACACCGTCGTGCGCCCGACGGCCATGGCGACTGGATAGTCCTCGGCTCGCCAGCCGAAACAATCCCCGTAGAAAGGGTGCTCTGGAACACTCAAATAGTGAACACCGACCCCGATGTTATGGCTGGTCATCAGACGGAGAAAATCGTCGCGTGCAACCGTGGTCCGTGCGGGATCGATTTGAATCGGAAAAAGGTGATAGGCATGTTTCGTGTTCGGCTCCGGATCATTCGGAAGCACGATCGGAAGATCGTGCAGCTCATGTTTGTAGTACTCCCAGATCTCCTTCCTTCGCTTCCAGTTGTCGCTCACACGGGCGAGTTGATGAATGCCGATCGACGCCTGCAAATCGGTCATGTTCGATTTGTATCCGAGTTCGGTCACGAAGTAATGCCGATATCCGTCGTCAGAGTACCGCCTCCACGCATCGGCAGAGAGTCCGTGCAGGGCAAGCCGCTTGAGCCGAGCGGCGTCATCCGCCCTCTTGGCGAGAATCATCCCACCCTCTGCAGTGGTAACGTTTTTCGTGGCGTAAAAACTGAAACACCCGAAATCACCAAAGGTCCCGACTTTCTGCCCTTCGTACTCGGCCTCGATGGCGTGAGCACAGTCTTCGACCAGGGTTACGCCGCTTTGATCGACGATGTCCATCAAGGCGCGCATCGAACAGGGCCGTCCCGCAAAGTGCACCGGTATCAGCGCTCGCGTTTTCTCTGAGAGCTTCGAGGCCACATCGAGCGGGTCGATATTCATGGTCGAGGAATCAACGTCAGCGAGAACCGGGTGCGCGCCGACATGACACACGGCGTTGACCGTCGCGCAAAAGGTCAACGCGGGCACAATGACCTCGTCGCCCGGTCCGATTCCCGCAGCGATCAAGCTCAGGTGGAGGGCGGCGGTGCACGAACTGACGGCGACCGCATGCTCGCTCTTTTGGTAGGCCCTGAAGTCCTCTTCGAAACGAGCCACCCGTGGACCCGTACCGATCCAACCCGACCGCAGGCACGATACGACCTCTTCGATCTCCTCTTCACCCAGCACCGGGGCACCAAAGACGAGGAACCGGTTCTTCGGGCGGACAGGACGATGAGAACGGCTCATATTCTCTGTTTTCTCCTCAAACCAGTCTAGCCCGCATTACTCATGAGGTCTCTACTGCGGACGACAATGCATCGGACCGAGTCAATGACCAGGTATGCGACATTCGACGGAGAGTTCCCGACACACAGAGTTGAGATGAAATATCATGGATCGGTGACACACTCGAGCCCCCCTCCACGCTGGATGGTATCTGTCCTCAAGATGCTCCTCCCACCGGGAACACGGCGCCTGATCCGAAAGGCCGTGCTCTCTCCGCGCCAGTTTCAGGTGGACGAGCTGGTGAGGACGGGGAGGCGGTTTCGGCCACAGACGACGGATTTTCCCCCCATGGTGATGGTCGACACGACCACGCGGTGCAATCTGGCGTGCGCTCACTGCCCGAACAGCATCCTCGCGGAGGACACATCCTGGTTGGGTGACATGGACACCGATGTGTACCGGAAGATCGTCGATGAGATCGCCGACGAGAACCCGGACACCCTGCTGAGACCGTTCGACGGCGGGGAGCCCCTGATGCGCAAGGACCTCGGCGACCTTATCAGCTATGCCAAAGACCGGGGCATCAGAAGGGTGTCGATCAACACCAACGGCCTCCTCATGAATCGGAATCGGGCCAATGAGTTGATCCACGCCGGCCTTGACGACGTGGAGTTCAGCATCGATGGCTTTTCCGCAGAAACCTACGAGAAGATCCGCGGCTCCAAACACTATGATCGCCTGATCGGAAACATCGAAGAGTTCTTGAGGCTCCGGAGCGATCTTCGCCCCTCACTGACCGTCACCGTGAGCTTCGTCCTGCAACCCGACAACAAACATGAGGAGGAGATGTTCAACAAACATTGGTCGGCGTTGGTGAATCGTGTCGACATCCGCCCACTGCACGAGCACGGTGGTCTTGTTTCGATCGCCGGCAAGTCTGCAGAGCTCACCGGAAATCGATGGCCGTGCCCGTACCTGTGGGATCGGATCATCATCAACCATGACGGCAAGGTGCGGTTCTGCGAGTTCGATTGGAAGGGCGATCACGCGCTGGGAGACGTCCGGCTCCAGTCTTTGAAGGAAATTTGGAACTCGGCTGACTACGAGCGGCTCAGGGATCAACACGTCAAGGGCACCTTTGATCACCCGTACTGTCGAGCGTGCACCGATTGGCCCTCGGTGGCGTGGTGACTGAAACCACAGTCGTCTTCCCAACAGCAAACGGAGCCACCAACAACATCGCTTCGCCTCCCGAACGCGGAGGTCGGGAGGCGATGGTGGTGACGAGTCCGGGCTGGAGTCGAAGAACACTCGAGCCGTCAACACGATTGACGGCTTCGTCCGCCCTCTATAGCATTCCGTGATGCTAGAGCTGCGGTACGCCAGTGATCGTGAACGAGCCGCTCTGCGAATTCGCCCTCGATTGTGGCATTCACGCTGGTACGTGTTGCGCCAGGGGGCGGCCTGGATCGAGAGTGTCGTCTCGAGCCATATTCACCTGGGAGAAAAAACTCGAGTCATCGATCTCGGTTGCGGGCGGCAACCGTATCGCTCATTTTTCGAGTCAGACGAAACGACCTATCACGGCGTCGATCTGCCTGGTAACGATGAGGCTGATTCGTTCTTCACCCAATCAGGTCACACTGAAGCGAGCGACGGGTCGTACGATATTGCGCTTTCGAACTCGGTGCTGGAACACATCAACGACCCCAAAACATACCTGGACGAGGCGTATCGCGTTCTTCGACCGGGAGGGCTCCTGGTACTTTCCACCCACGGGATCTGGGTTTACCACCCCGACCCGAATGACTACTGGCGCTGGACCTGCGAAGGGCTCAGAAGCCAGATCGCCGCTTCCGGATTCACGATCATCGATTTCAGAGGCAGCGTCGGGCTCGCCGCCACCGGCCTGCAGTTGATTCAGGATAGTGTCCTGCGCGCATTGAAGCGCTCTCGTCGGCCGATTCTCCGCCACGTTCTTCATGCCGTTCAACTGCCGGTTGTGGTTTTCTTCCAGTTGGCGATTGCGTTTGCCGATTTTCTCTCGAGCGACAACAACAGACGATCCGATGCTCTGGCCTTTTTTGTCATCGCTCGAGCGGAGTCGCCGGAGCGGGCCAATGGGACCGGCGCCGCTCACGGCGTCAAATGATCAAGATGGTACATCGGATAGCGCGAAGAACCCCGGACCCGATGAGGGCTCACAAGACCGTTGTGTCGCCTTTGGTGCAGAAAAAGATCACATCGCCCGCCATCAACCCAAAACGACTGGTCTCTCGAGGGGAAAACAGACGTTCGATTTCCTCCACCCGGACGTTGAAACCTGTCCGTTCCAGCCGCTTTTCGAAGTCCTTTCCGTATCGACGAACGTGGTCACTCTGACCATAGAGTTTTCTGCGTTGGTCCGGATCCGTGACCGCGAGATCTTCTACCGTGTGGTCCAGGTGTGAGCTGATGGGCACTTGAAACACCGCCCATCCGTCCTTTTGGAGCACTCGGTGCAGCTCGGACATCGCCTCGTGGTCGTCGGGAACGTGTTCGAGAACGTGATTACAGATGATGGCGTCGAAGCTCTCGTCGTCGAACTGAATGTCGGTGATATCCATCTTTCGCACGCCGGCGGTGAGGTCCTGGGGCGCGAGGTCACAGGGATGGTAGTCAATATCTTCCGATTCCGAGAACTTGCGGTAGAGGACCGGCTCGGGAGCGAAGTGCAGGAGCCGGAGCGGTTGATTGAAGAGGTGCAGTTCCCGGGTCACGTACAGCCACAACGATCGATGTCTCTCGAGAGCGCCGCAATTGTGGCACATGGCGTTCTCCCGAAGATCGAGACCAAACGGTGCGAACTTCCTGTAACAACTTCCGCAGCAGGGACATGACACCGCCGATCCTCGATACTGCAGCGACCACAGAATCCCGGAAAAAAGTGTCCGCAGCCGTGCCGGGACCACTCGCCGGGCGATCCTCCTGGACAGATCCATTACGGCGTTGGGTCGCACGACATTCCTCGATTCTTGCGCCTCGGGTCCGAATAGATGCCGGCTTCTAGGTGGTGGCGGGTTCCGAAAACCATCACCCAGCGCTCCCCCTCGAGAGATATCGCGTGCTCCCCAGTCCAACCGTCACGAGCAAAGCGACGGCCGATATCACACGGCCCCAACGCATCTCTCGGAACGGCTTCCACGCCCAGTGCACGACATGGCGGCCCCGCGGGAGGCGGTGGGCGAGCAGCCCGGTCGTCGGGTCGGTGAAGACCTCCACCTCCTCTCCGTCGACCCAGACCCGCATCTCGGGAAACGAAATGACCCGCCACAACAGGGTGCCTGCCACCGAAGCATCCACCTCGACCCGGCGTTCGACCTGGCCCCATTCGATCACCCGGACCGGCGCTGACGGGTCTTCGATCACGGCTGCGGGTCGGTCGCGGATGAGATCCAGCTTCGGGCTCGGAGTGCCGGCCAATTCAGCCATCATGAACGGTTTCATATTTTCGGGCAGCAAGCACAGCTCGACGAGATTGTCGTGCCGCCAGTACCATCCGGAACTTCCCGCCTCCCAGGCGGTGGAGGGGTCCGGAAACACGGTGCCGGCCGATGTCGGTGGCGGTTTTTCGCCGGAAAAGACGGATCGTGGCACCGTCCGGTTCCACCCGGAGAAGGGAATGGCGAGCAGCGTCGCGACGACGACCACCACCCATGCCCGCCTGGCCTCCAGGCGTGCCACGAGAATTGCGGCGATCAGTGTCAGCACAGCGGTGATCCGCCACGGAAACTGGAGGTTGGAAAGGACCGGGGTCGCGTCCCAGACCGGCCCGGCCGGGCCGATTGTTACGGCCACACAGATCGCCGCTGCGAGGATCGTCGCCCGCGCGCCGCGCTCCGTTCTTTTGGCAGGACTCAGCAGGAGATAGGCGACGATGGTCACAACGAAGCTGAAGAGAAGGACCAGCGAGAAGACCGTGTTCAGGTTCCATACCGAGAAACCCGCCGAGAAAAGCGTGTTGGCGGACGGCCGCAACCGCTCGGCCCCCGCACCGAAACATGCATCGAGGTCGAGAAGGGTCGACGCAGCCGCCTGTGGGACGAGGGCGAAGCTCGCCAACGCGAAGCCAAGAGCCGCCCCCGCCGCCGTTGTGAGTCGTCTCCCTCGCAGACTTTCGGACACGAGAACCCAGACCGCGAGGGATATACCGAAGAGTACGGCGAGCGGGAGGTTGGTGAGCAGCAGCGCCGCCACCAAAACAGCGATCAACGACACCTGGAAGAGGGGTCGGATCCCCCTTGAGGCCGCAACCCAGAGGATCAGTGGCGGCCAGATAAAAGCCCAGTGCTCGGCGAGCGCCGACCGCAAGAAAAGGTCCACAAGGCGGTACGGCGCGACCATGTAGATCACCGCTGCCGGCAGGGCGGTTCGTCCGAATCCCGCGGATCGAGCCCAGCAAAAAAGAGCCAATCCCGACAGCAGAAGGGCAAGCAGAGAAAGCATGCTCACGCCGGCGGCCACCGGTACGCCCGCGAGCACCGGCAGTGCATTGACGACTCCCGTCACCGGTGGGAAGAACACTAACAACGGCGAACCATAGCCGGCGTTGAATCCTCCACCCCACGCCGGGAAAAACTGTCCCACACGGATGTTCGCCGCCGTTTGCTGCGCGACGATCAGGTAGTTCACGATGTCCTGACCCCCGAGGACGCGCCCGACAAAAAGCGGCAGGCCCACGACCCCTGTGGTCAGAAGAAGAACAACGACAGTCGTTCGACGTGGGTGGGTGCTCCCAATGCTCACGACACCAAGTCTAGCCCGGACTATTCACCAGCGTTCGAAGCGAAAGGTTCGAGGTGACGTGCCC